>JBIKWV010000867.1:0-3042 GCA_044356135.1 Elainellaceae cyanobacterium | reverse complement strand
CAGCAGGGCGAAGGCAGCAGAGGCGAGCGCGCTGGTCATGACCAACCAGCGATCGAGCTTTGGCGCGAGAAAAACGACGAACCCCAGGAAGAATGGCAGCGCCATCCATGCGATTGTGAGGGTATTCAGGTTATCGATCATGGCGTATTGTTCTTCTCAATTTCACTGGTCTCCAGCGTCGGGTTATCCCGTGACAGTTTCATGACTCCGACCAGCATCAGCGCCTGAATCGAAAACCCAATCACGATTGCCGTCAAAATTACCGCCTGGGGAACCGGGTCTGCAAAGTCTGCTCTGGGATCACCTGAAAGAATGGGCGTAAACACGCCTTCCCGCGCAGCAATCAGGACGTAGTAGGCGATCACCCCCGTACTCATGACATCCATGCTGACGATTTTCATCACCAGGTTTTTCTTGAACAGGATTCCGAAGAATCCACACAATATCGTTACAAAGACGCACGCTTCTAGCACGGGAATGGCCTGCTGGATAAAGGACGGCTGACTCTCGCGGCAAAGGCTCACTCAATGGTGAGCATAGAGTTTTGTGAATGAATGCCCAAAAATTTATAATGTTTTAATGATAGATGATTTCATTCCCTCCACATGGATTGCGACTTAAAGAATTAGCGATCCCTATCTGATAACTGTTTGGGATAAACAATTTGAAGGTATCAGCGGGCCAGCACAATTAAGCCTGGAGTTCCAAAAACAGTTCTGCCCGCGCAGCAGGCAGAACTGCTTTTGGAACTCCAACTTTTCCCACGCCTACTGACTGAACTGGACTTTTGACTAAATTGCGTCGAATTTCCCTGAAACGCTTGCTCAGTCAGCGTTTCAGGGAAAATCATGCCAGGATTGAACATGCCGCGAAATGCTCTCACATGAAAATCTGTGGTTTGCCTGAGTGCGGAGCGCTGTATTAACCCGCAAAACCCTAAGAACCGCTATAGTTGACTGACCAGGGGAGGGGAAGCCCAAAAAAACAGAGGGACAAACCGAAGTCTGTCCCCGCAGTTGTTGATTTGTTTATCAAAGGTTGCTTATTCTTCGCCGCCCTGAAGCTTGAGAAGCAGAAACCCCAGACCCAGACCCAGAGGAATCAGGGTAAAGGACAGAACCATCGCATTCAACATTTCGCCGCTCATTCGGTAACCCTCTCCTCGTCAGTCTTGAAGAAACCTGAGATTGCCTTCAGTATTTTAAAGCAGTTTGGTGTCTCAATTTTGCTGGAATCCAATTGAACTTCATTCCTTGATGACCGATCGCCCGATGCCATCCCCAATCCTTACGAATCGCCCCACTCTGGCGCTCCCAGATCGCCCTGGACTGGCGCTTCCAGATCGCCCTGGACTGGCGATCGCCCTCGGTGACCCTGCCGGAATTGGCTCCGAAGTTGTGCTGAAAGCACTGGCGGATGCCGAGGTGGTAGGGGATTGCAATCTCACACTGGTGGGGAATTGGCGTCTGCTCCAGGGTCAGTTGTCGGACGATCCGACGACACCTCCGGAGGGGCCACCCCGCTTTTCGACTGGCGCAGTGAACTGGTTGGAAGTGCCGCTGGAGGAGGCGATCCAGCAGCAGATTCAGGTCGGTGTCGAGAATGCCGCCAGTGGAGAAGCCGGATTTCGGTTTCTGGAAGCGGCGATCGCCCACACGATGGCGGGTCATGCGCAGGCAGTGGTAACTGCTCCCATCTCAAAGTCAGCCTGGCAGTCGGCGGGACACGATTACCCCGGACAAACCGAACTGCTGGCGGAGCGAGCCGGGGTGGATCGCTACGGCATGCTATTTGTGGCGCGATCGCCCCACACCGGATGGCCCCTGCGGGTGCTGTTGGCCACGACTCATATTTCCCTGCGGCAGGTGCCTGATGCTCTCACGCCAGACCTGCTGACCCGCAAGCTGGATCTGCTCATCGATTGCCTGCGCCAGGAATTTGGCGTGACTGCTCCCCGGATTGCGATCGCCGGCTTGAATCCCCATAGTGGCGAACAGGGGCACCTGGGTCAGGAGGAGGTTGCCTGGATGAATGACTGGCTACAACAGATGCGCGATCGGTATCCCCAAACCCATCTGGATGGCCTGGTTCCCCCCGATACTCTATGGGTAAAGCCGGGGCAGGCATGGTTTGGCACAATCCCTCAACCGCAGGCCCACGATGCCTATCTGGCGCTGTATCACGATCAGGGGCTGATCCCTGTGAAGCTAATGGCGTTCGACCGGGCGGTGAATACGACGATTGGGCTGCCGTTTATTCGCACCTCCCCCGACCACGGCACTGCTTTTGATATCGCGGGTAAGGGGATTGCTGATCCCCAGAGCATGAAAATGGCAATTCAGTTGGCAGCGGAACTGGCAGCTTATAAGTTTTTCAAAATTAACAAAGCGTGAGTTGTTGCGATCGCTTCCCTTGTGGTGGCAATCATCACCCACAAATTAGCTTCTGGAGGGATAAAAAGCCGATTTGCTGCGGTAATTCGTCAACCGTTTGCCATCTAGCGATAGGTGGAGAAGAATCAGAGTCTTAAGAATCGATTAATGAGAAAATAATCTTTTCAGCACGGTGCGTCAAAAATTGATGACTTTTTAACGTTTCTTAACCCAAAGGTGAGCTATTTAGCGCGAAAATAAGAATTGTTTGGTATACCTTAATACAAAAGTATCTGCCACGGGTTTAGCACATAAGTTTTTCTATTGGCAGCTTGAAAATTTCGAAATTCAGCAACCGCACAGCACACTGCAAAAGGTGAACCATGCTCCAATCTCTGCAATATTCTATGAATTTTCTTCAAGACGAGGCGCGTCACCTGGTTCAGCAGGGAGTGGTGAGTCGTCATCAGCCCATCTATGTTCTCTGCAAGTACATTCCTGCACGTGAATGGGCGCATATTGAATGTGAGCTGGAGAAGTGTGATTTCTTGCTCCGCGATCGCATTGGGGATCTGCTAGGGCGCGAGGATTGGGAAAACGACTGATGCTTCTCTAAGTGAAAAAGGCCACCCGCTGCACGGGTGGCCTTTTATTTCAAGGGGTGGTGCTC
>JBIKWV010000866.1:0-3043 GCA_044356135.1 Elainellaceae cyanobacterium | reverse complement strand
CGCAAGGTTGCTGCGGATAGAGTGCAGGGGGTGTTCCCCCTTGAGGGGGCAGGGGGTGTTCCCCCTTGAGGGGGCAGGGGGTGTTCCCCTTGAGGGGGCAGGGGGTGTTCCCCCTTGAGGGGGCAGGGGGTGTTCCCCTGAGTGGGGCAGTGCCCTACACTCCTTTGGCCTGACCAAAACATCAACTGCTATTGCAGCATTACTCCAGCGGAGTGACTTCGGACAAGCTGAAATGAACGTTTCATCAGTGCCCCAGTTACAGACTATGCAACAAACCGAGCAACAGTTTATTCAACTGATGCAGTACAGCGATTCCCCCGAGGCAGCGCTGCGAAGCTTGTTGCAAACAGTGACCCAGTCGCTCAATGCAGAGGGATGGGCTGTTGGAGTCACCAACGCAAATCAGCAATTGTTACGAGTGCTGTCGTGGGAAACTGAATCGTCTGCCGCCCTGTTTCGTGGACGAGACGGATTTAATCGAGTTCTGAGTCTTCTAGACTGCTTCACAGATGTTTCCCTCTCACTGAGTTCTCCCCATTCCATTTGCCTCTCTGATATAGACAATCATTCATCTCACCCTGCCCCCAACCTCCTGATTATCGGCACTCATTATCAAGGCCACCTCAATGGTGTTTTGATGCTGGTGCGATCACAACCTTATGCATGGGCAGAGGAAGACGTGAAGCAATTTCAATCCGTTTCTCAACAAGTGGCGATCGCCATTTCTCATATGCAGTTGCAGCAGCAGCTTCAACAGCAGTCGGGCTATCAATTCCTGCTAGATCAATTGACGATTGATGTTCGCAGCAATCTGCCACTGGGTGAAGTCCTGCAACGGGCGATCGAGGGCGTAGTTAATTGTCTGAGTCTGCAACGGGCCACTGTGCTGCTGGCAAAATATGCCAGTCCCCAGGTAATGAATCGCAATGCAGGGCAGATGGCTAAAGCCAAATTTGTGGTGGAGTGCGAGTTTGGTTCGATTGATCATTCAGCCCAGGGCGATCACCCCCCTTCCCACAAAACTGCAGCGTCCAGACGAATCACCTGGTTAAGGGAGTCTTTTGCAGCCTCTGACTGCGCGATTCTACAGCACGCCGTCGAGATGCCGACCCGGCAGTTCATTTTTCCCTCTCCTCCGGGCGAAACCTGTCAGGAACTGGATGGCGATTCGGCGGTGTTGAGCAAGCATTTTTCCTCTGAGGAAGTCGCCCCCCTGTTTTGCCTGGAAACCATGCCTGCTCTGGCATTGATTCCGATTGAGCATCAGACCGTGCTGCTGGGCTATCTGTCTCTCCAGGCAACCTATCCCCGCCCATGGCAGCCGGAAGAGCTGGCCTTTCTGCGGCTGGTGGCCGCCCAACTCAGTACGGCCATCATCCAGAGCAACACCATGCGGCAGGTTCACTCCCTGGTGGATGAGCGCACCTCCCAGCTCAAGCGCAGTCTGGATGTCCAGGCAAAGCTTTACGAGAAAACGCGCCAGCAGGTCGAACAACTGCGGCGGATGAACCAGATTATGGAGGAGTTTCTCAGCACCGTTAGCCACGAGTTGCTCACTCCGCTCACCAGCATGAAACTGGCAATCCGCATGTTGCGCGAGGCCAATCTTTCTCCTGAACAGCAGACGCGCTATCTGAACATCCTGGAACAGCAGTGTGCTCAGGAAACGCAACTGATCAACGATTTGCTGGCGCTGCAGCGGCTTGACCGCAAGACCGAGAACCTGCAACTCCAGCAGATTGACTTGCGCCATTTTATCCGGGATCTTCAGGAAACCTGGAGCGAGAATTTACAGGAGCGATCGCTCACCCTTGAGGTCGATCTGCCCGCCCGCCCCCTGCTGGTGAAAACGGATCCCGATAGCCTGAATCGGATTTTGCTGGAGCTGCTAACCAACGCCAAAAAGTACAGCGACCCCGGCAGTCAGGTGGTGTTGACCGTTATGCCGGAGACCAACAAGCCCGTGCCCGAGGTGGAGATCGCCGTTCAGAACGTGGGAGCGGGAATTGCGCCTGAAGAAATGCCGATCATCTTTGAGAAATTCCGGCGCGGTACGGGCGCAACGCAAAAAGCGATTCCCGGTATCGGCCTCGGTCTGGCACTGGTGAAGGGCCTGATCGCCCACCTGAGCGGCAGCATCACAGCCAGCAGTGATCCTTTGCCGGATTCAGACCTGTGGCAAACCCGTATGACGCTGGTGCTGCCGCAGTCGCCGGAGCTTCTGTAAGCTGTTGCGGTGGCCACCCGTCCCCATTTGGTTTATCTTTTTATTCATGGGAATCAGTATCTATACTCACGACCGACGCTGATGAAGTGACTAAAAAGGAAGATGAGCCAGTGAGAGAAATTTCTCCTCTGGAAGTCGCCAACTGGCTCAGCTCTGATTTTCACTTGAAGTAGACATTCCTGCTCGCACTATGCCGTCTAACCTTAACCTGCCGCTCCCAGAAGATGACCTGAACACCTCACTGGAGGAAGCTTCTGCCGAGGATCTGGATCAGGTAGAAGTCAAGACTGATCGAGCTGAGGGCCGTCAGCGTGAGATTTCCGCCCATATTCGTCTCCCCTATTCGCTGGAACAGGTGTGGCAAATTCTGACAGACTATGAGCATCTGGCAGACTTCATTCCTAACCTGGCTAAGAGCTGTAGGATTGACCATCCTCAGGGTGGAATCCGCCTGGAACAGGTAGGCACCCAATCCCTACTGAGAATCAAGTTTTGCGCACGGGTTGTGCTGGACATGGTGGAGCAGTTCCCTAGCGAACTCAGATTTCAGATGGTGGAAGGTGACTTCAAATCCTTCTTCGGAAGCTGGCAACTACACCCCACCGATCGCCCCAACGAAGTTGACCTGCGCTACGTGCTGACGGTTCTCCCACCCCGCACCATGCCCATCGGAATGATCGAGCGTCGCCTGAAGCACGACCTGGCGCTGAATTTGACCGCAATCCGCAAGCGAGCGGATGAGCTTTACGGGTCTGCGATCGCTTAGGAATCTGGCCACAAAACTACTGAGAAACGCTCTCTAGGAGAGCGTTTCGC
>JBIKWV010000865.1:0-3047 GCA_044356135.1 Elainellaceae cyanobacterium | reverse complement strand
GAACGGGGAGTCCGAGCAGGGGGGTCAGCCCCAGCAGCACCCCCACAAAGACGGCCAGAAGCCGCCCTATCCAGAGTTTAAGACGAAGATTGGATCGAACAAGCTGCATAATCAGTACCTGTGACTTCTGAGAAAGATGGCTTCCAACTGACAGGTGAAACGCCAGGATCATGCGCCGCACTCCCCACAACGGTTCCAGCCCTGGGCAGGTGGAATTTCTGCGAAACAGAAGTTTATATCTCAAATATTAGCGAGTCGGGGGCGATCGCGTCAGTTCTCCAGACCACGCCCGCAGGACGCGGTAGGCTAAGATCTAGAGAACCCACGCCTGCAATTTGTTCCAGCCTCAGAGCTGAAACGCTTGACCTTTCTGCCTATCTCTGCCATGACTGCCTCCAAAATTCCGTCTGTACCCGGTGAAGCGAATCATACCCACGCCGGCCAGGACGGCCACTCTCACGAGCATCCCCACATCCACAGCGACGAGTCCTTGCGGCAGATCGTCAACCGCCTGTCGCGGATTGAAGGGCATATCCGGGGCGTTAAAGTGATGGTGCAGGAAAGCCGCCCCTGCCCCGATGTGCTGGTGCAGATCGCCGCCATCCGGGGGGCACTGGACAAGGTGGCCCGCGTCATTCTGGATGAGCACCTGACAGAGTGCATTGCCCGTGCCGCGAAGGAGGGCAATATTGAGAACGAGATTGAGGAATTGAAGTCGGCGCTCGATCGATTTTTGCCTTAAGTTTTTTTTCTCAGCACATCCTTGAGCGCAGAAAATCTCCCGCCAAACGATCGCTGCGATCGCAACACCACCTTTGCGCAGTTTCGTCCCGGCATTCCTGAAATGGAGCCACCGGGGTGGGTGCCTGCTCCAGTGAGGTAGAGTCCCTGGATTGGTGTGGTGTAGTTGGCGATCTCCGGCAGCGGACGCAGGAAAATCATCTGGTCCAGGGTCATGTCCAGATGGTAGTAGTTGCCCTTGTGTGCGCCCAGGCGATCGCCCAGTTCTGCCGGACTTTCAACCCGTCGAGCCAGAATGGAGGACTTCAGGTTGGGGGCGTAGTCCGCCAGTTTATCGATCACGCGGTCGGCAACTCGGTGCTTCAGGTCGTCGGTCCAGCCCGTGCCGTTGAGGCCCGTGCCCTCAGCGCCAGCAATCTGATAGGGGGCGAAGAACTCGATCCAGAGGGTGTGCCTGCCATCGGGGGCCATTGTCGGGTCGAGCATCGTGGGAACGACGGCGTACATAGAAGGATTTTCGTCGGGAATTTTGCCCAGGGTGATTTGATTGTGGGCATATTCAACGTGCTGGACAGAATCAGCAATCAGAATAGAGCCGATAAGATACTCGTCCCGGTGCTGGTGGTGGGTGAAACGCGGGGGTTCTGAGAGGGCACAGTCAATTTTCAGGATGGTTTCGTTGTTGTTGACGATGCGGCGTTGCAGGCGATCGCGCAAATCCGGGTCGGCATCGTCCACATCGATTGCATCCATCAGGTGCAGAAATAGCCGTTGGGCATCGATATTTGAGATCACGCCTTTCGTAGCGCGGTACTCACCTGCCGCAGTGCGCACACCGATCGCACGCCCGTCATCCACTAAAACCTGCTTCACCTGCTGGTCTGTAAGAATTTCACCGCCCAGGTGTGTCACCAGTTTCACTAGCGCCTGGGTGAGCGCTCCGGTGCCCCCTTTTGGACGGGCCATGCCGGGGTGGTGCCGCATCGACAGCATCATGGAGCCGATCGCCAGTCCTTTCTGGGAAGGTGGCGCACCGAATTCGGAGCAGAGCCTTGCTAAGGGGGCTTTGACAAATTCTTCGTCAAACCATTCGTTTAGATTATCCTCGGCGCTGTTCATCATCGTGCGCACCCAGTCCAGCGCTTTCTCCAGTCCCCCGACGATGGACAGTGCATCCTGAATCTGACCCCAACTGTACTGCTTGAAAATCTCCAGGACGGCTCTGGGCGGTGCGTTGAACATCGGTGTCAGAGCATTGGTCATGCGCCGCCAGTAGTCGATATATTCAGCATATTTTTCGGCGTCGCGGGTGCTATAGCGGGCGATTTCTGCACAGGTCTGCTCAATCGAACGGTGCGCCACGAAGGTTTTGCCATCGGGGTGGGGACAGAACACCGTGGGGTCGCAGAATAGATACTCCAGGCCAAATTTGGTTAACTCCAGTTCCTCGACAACAGGCCCCAGGTGAATAAATTCGTGATCGATCGCGCACAAATTAAACCGGAATCCTGGAGCCTCATCGGGCATCACCTCTTCGGTGGTGGCAGCCCCACCAGGAACCGATCGCTTCTCTAGCAGAAGCACACGGTAGCCCGCTTTGAGCAAATAGGCGGCACACACCAGCCCGTTATGACCTGCACCGATAATTACGAAGTCGTAGCGTTGCATGAGGGGATGCGGAAATAAAGCAAACCTATTCAATGTAGCGAATTTGGTGGAATCGGAAGGGGCGCAAGCGGTAGCTTAAGCAAATCAGTAATCTGCTGTAAATTCGCAGTTCTCGTCCCCAACTCACAATCCAGTGCGTTAGTCCAGGAATTGTAGATCAGTAGAAAATTCATTCTCCAGCTCTTGCGTTTCTCGCTCTAGTGAAGTACAGATTTTTGTGGGAGAGCCGCGCTCCGCGCAGCTCTCTCACAAAAATCTGTACCTTATCCAGGCGCGAAGCGCTATAGATGACGTTCCTGATCTACAGCGCTTTGCAAGCGCGTCTGGTACAGAGTTTATGTGGAGAGCCGCGCTCCGCGCGGCTCTCCACATAAACTCTGGTTCTATCTCAGCGCGAAGCGCTGTATAACGATTTGCATCAGAGCCTCGCTTATATTCATCTGAGTGCGATGAATGATTCGCTACACTGCAAGATTTACCGAAGGGGAGAGATTGAGAGGGGATGCAATGCCCATGTCTGAAGCCAGGGGCATTGCATCCCCTCTCAAGTCCGTTGGAGCGATTAGCGGAAACGGACAACTATTTGTCGGGATCAACCCAAAACTGCTAAGATTGCGTTGCTTCAGGTTGAAATGCCG
>JBIKWV010000863.1:0-3048 GCA_044356135.1 Elainellaceae cyanobacterium | reverse complement strand
GAGAAAAATGGACTGAAGATTGACTGCTGGTTCTTCTGGCTATTACGGTTAGGATTTGGGGCAGTCCTGCTCAGCATTAATGCGCCAGCGATCGCCCAAATCACCCCAGACAGTACCCTGGGAGCCGAATTCTCCCGCCTGACACCGGGAGTCACTGTACCAGGAGGACTGGGCGATCGCATTGAAGGGGGTGCTCAGCGGGGAGCTGCCCTGTTCCACAGTTTTTCTCAATTTAATATTCGGGCTGGTCAGCAGGTTTATTTTGCCAATCCTGCGGGTGTCGAGGCCATTCTCAGTCGGGTCACGGGCGCTGATCCCTCTCGCATTCTGGGGACATTGGGCGTGGAGGGGACTGCCAGCCTGTTTCTGCTCAACCCCAACGGCATTCTGTTTGGACGGGAGGCACGGTTAGATGTGCGGGGGTCTTTCGGAGCCAGTACAGGCGATCGCTTCACCTTTCCCGGTGGCGAGTTCAGCGCAGTCAGTCCCCAGGCTCCACCGCTGCTGAACGTTCAGGTGCCCATCGGTCTGCAACTGGGAGCCTCCCAGAGCGGAACTATCCAGACGCGAGGCCAGCTTACAGCGGGACAACATCTCACTCTCGTTGGACGCGACCTGGATTTGCAAGGCCAACTTCGGGCTGGGGGCGATCTGTCCCTGAGCGCCACTCATACACTCCAACTACGAGATTCCGCCGCCAACCCGGCCACTGTCAGCGCGGGGCGTCACTTACTGGTGCAGGGCGATCGCCTGATCGATCTGTTTGCGCTGAACCATCCCCTCAGTGGCTTGTTCGCAGCAGGCAATTTGACCCTGCGTTCCAGCAACCCGATCAGCGCCGATGCCCATTTCTTTGCGGGTGGAAACCTGCGGGTGGAACAATTAACGGGTGGCACAGGTGACCTGCTCAGCCTGAATGACCCGGTGATTCTGGCGGCGGGGGATGTCACGCTGGGAGACTACACGGGGGCATCGCTACATGTGCTGGCGGGGGGCAGTGTCACCCTGGGCAATATTGCCATCAATGCGCCTGGTACTCCGTCAACCACCATCACTCCCCGCAGCACCAGTCCGCTGTTTCAATTTCTCGCCAATCTGCCGCTGTCGGATGGCACCAGTCTGACGATCGAGGGCGATCGCCGTCCCACGCTGGACGTGCGGGCGGGCATCGACTGGTCTCGTGTTCCCGGTGGCTTTCCCGGTCTGACCGTCGTAGGACTCTCGCCCGGTGCTCCTGCTCCCACCTTTGGCCCCAGCGCCACCAGCGCCAATATCACCGTAGGGAATTTTGCTTCGATAGGCACGCCTGAGGGTGCAGACCTGGTGTTGACCAATCAATACCTGGCCAATCCACTCCTCACTGCACCGACGGGCATTGCGATTGGAGCGATCGCCACTAGCGGTGGGGGGGCAGCGGGAAGCGTCACGATGGATGCTCGCAGCAATGTGACACTGAACGGAACTGTGACCACGGTGGCCCCTGCGGGCGGAGATGTACGACTGCTGGCCAGAGGGGCGATCGCCCTGAATGGCTCCCTGAATACGGGGGCAGCAGCGGTAGGTGGCCTCAGCGGCAGCATCTTTGCCAGTGCGGAGTCCATTAACGTCAATGGGGTAACGATTGACAGTTCAGCGATCGGCGGTCGGGGTGGGGCAGTTACGCTGAGGACAACCGCAAATCTGCGACTCAATCCAGGTTCCGTGATAACCAGCAGCGGTGCAACGGCAGGGGTGGTCTCGCTGCAAGGAGGAGACATCGACATTCGCAATAGCCCGGTGATTGTCAATACTGCGGCGACGAGGCTGAGCAGTGCGCCGAATGGGATAGAGATTCGGGGGCGATCGCTCACCCTCAGCGACAATTCTCTGCTCTCCACGGGAACGGCGGCCACAGGTGAGGCAGGCAACATTTTTCTGTTCCTTTCCGGGCGCACTCGTCTGGATAATTCGCGCATCCGCAGTGAACTGGCGACTGGAGCCACGGGCAGCAGCGGCAGCATTCGGATCACCACTGATTCGCTGGAGGGGGTCAATAACGGGCGATTACAAACCGTCACCAGGGGCAATGGCGACGCCGACGATATTATTATCAATGCAGCCAGCCGCGTGTTTTTCGACAGCAATGATCCAACCAATTCCCCAGATGTCCCTGTCTTCAGTGGAATTCTGAGCAGTGTTGCCCCCGGTGCGGCGGGTCGGGGAGGGGATATTCTGGTCACATCGGGGGCGGTGAATCTGGTCAATGGTGCCCGCCTGAGCACGCTGGTAGAAGCAGGGGCACCCCAGGGTTTGCAGACTGGCAATATTGTTCTCAATGTAAATGGGTCAGCCGTGCTGGATGCAGGTCGGATCATCAGTGAAGTCCAGAGCGGCGGAACCGCTGATGGAGGACAAGTTTCGATCGCTGCAAGAACGCTGGCACTACGCAACGGCAGCGAGATCAGAACACAAATTTTAGACGGCACTGGAAATGCTGGAAATATTATCCTGGAACGATTACAAACCGTTTCTTTAAATCGTTCCAGTATCCAGAGTGGCAATTCAGGAGACAGCGGCAGAAGTGGTGATATCTCGATGACGACTCAAGCATTGTTGATGAACAACGCTCTGATCCAGACCTCTGCATTTAATAACGGTGTTGCTGGCAACCTGGAAATTAACGCACGCGATCGAATTCAGATGACGCAGGGAAGAATTGCAACCGGAGTGCAGAGCGGTGGCGATGTAGAAAATGGACAGATTGAAATCACGACGCGATTGCTGACGCTTTCCAGTAGTTCTTTTGTAACAAATGCTTCCTCAGGAATCGCAGGGAATTTATCGTTGAGGGGAAGTGATCGCATTTCGTTAACTCAGAATTCCAGGGTGGTTAGCGCTTCCCTGGGCACTGCCGGAAATCTAACGCTTTCCACTCCTCAGCTGTTGCTGGAGAATTCACAACTCTCTTCCGAAAACGGTAGATTGGGAGCTGGTGGTTCTATCACCGTCAATGCCAGCAGCGCCACCCTCAACGATGGCAGAATCGCAACTAAAACGGAGGCAACCACA
>JBIKWV010000864.1:0-3048 GCA_044356135.1 Elainellaceae cyanobacterium | reverse complement strand
AGGCGCTGGACTCTGGGATTTGCCACATCGAAACGGCGCGGGGCTACGGCACTTCTGAAGTGCAATTGGGGCAACTACTGCCAACCTTTCCGAGGGACGAGTTAATCGTGCAAACCAAGGTTGCACCAACCCAGGATCCAGAAGAATTTCGACGCACCTTTGAACAGTCCCTGGCAAACCTTCACCTGGACTATGTGGATCTGCTGGGGCTACATGGGGTGAATACAGCGGAACTTCTGGCGTACAGCATCCAATCGGAGGGCTGTCTGGATGTCGCACGGGAGCTTCAGAAGGAGGGCAAAGTCCGCTTTATTGGGTTCTCGACCCATGCCCCCACGGATATCATTGTACAGGCGATCGCCACGGGTGGGTTTGACTATGTTAACCTGCACTGGTACTTCATCAACCAGATCAACTGGCCAGCCATTGAAGCGGCCACCCACAAGGATATGGGGGTGTTCATTATCAGCCCCTCTGATAAGGGCGGAATGCTCTACAATCCCCCCAAAAAACTGATCGACCTGTGTCAGCCGCTCAGCCCGATGGTCTTCAATAACCTGTTCTGCCTCAGCCACCCCCAGGTTCACACCCTGAGCATTGGAGCCGCACGCCCCTCTGATTTTGACGAACACCTGAAAACCCTGCCCCTGCTCGACAGCGCCTCCGAGATACTGCCCGCGATTTTAGAGCGCCTGGAGCAAGAATTGATCAACTGCCTGGGCGAAGACTGGTACAAAACCTGGGATAAGGGACTGCCTCAACTTGAGGACACCCCCAACGGGATTGGCATCCGGACGATTCTGTGGTTAAGAAATCTGGCGATCGCCTACGATATGGTGGAGTTTGGCAAAACCCGCTACAGTATGCTGGGTAACGCCGACCACTGGTTCCCCGGCAGAAAAGCCGAGAATCTTGACCAGTTCGACCTCCAGCCCTGCCTCACCAATAGTCCCCACGCCAACAAAATTCCTGCTCTCTTGAAGGAGACCCATGAGTTATTGGGCGGCCAGGAAACCCAACGACTGTCGCAGCAGTAGATCATACGATTTACGGGACTGATGGGGGCGATCGCCCCCATCAGTCCCGTTCTCAGTCTTTTCAGGTTAATTCAGGCCCCGACGGAAGGTTCGAATCGCCTCTCCTGGGTCCGTCTCCGCCATCAAGACACAGCGCTTGAGCAACTCCAGGTCAAGATCAGCGAGGCCAGGAAGCTGGCTTTGTTCAACTGACTCATACCGACCCTGCCGCAGCGTATAAAGCTTCAACACCCCGTCCTCCCAAAACCACACCTCCGGCACCCCTAACGCCCAATAGCGCTCCAGTTTACTGGCACTGCCGCTGGTGAAGACGACTTCAATCGAGAGGTCTGGAATGGGTTTCACGCTGCCGATGCAGTAGGACTCATCCGCCTGGGCAGAGGCCACCCCTTCTCTTTCCTGAGTCATTGAGCGGGTTGGCTGAAAGAAGATCCCCCTTTCTACCAAAAAAGCCGTGATGAGATGACCAATAATGCTGGCAAACAGTTCGTGCTCGCGCCCCGGCATGAGAATCTCAATCGTCCCGTCGTAATAGAACAGCCGCACACCAGGAGACCCATCAAACCCTCGCTGGATCAGCTTGAACTGCTCCCAGGTGCCTTGATGAACAATGCGCTGGTCAAGGTTTCTATCGAGAAGTGAGGGCATCTTGCCTGTCCATGACGATAACCTTGCCGAGTATTCTAGCCTGTTTAAAAGCGATTGCAAACGTATCAAAATATACCACTACTGACATGCCACATATATGTGTGAGAACGGATGAATCCCGGCATCACCCAGTCATGTTGGTTACATTTAATACAAGCAGTATTCTTTGAAGTAACAACCATGATCTACTCTTTTCAAGAACAGTTACACAAGGGAAAGGAAGGAGAGTTTGTTGTTTCGGAGTATTTTTCACCACAATATGAGATTGTTGAAGCAACTCCTGCTCAGTTCCCCTCTTTTTAAGGGGGCCAGAGGGGATTTCCCGGTGTTAAACATGACAGGCTTTACCTTTTCAAATATCCTCTAATATCTGGTGCTTCGTTCAGCTCAATGGTTTGTGGGAGGGAACACCGACTGCACGAGGAAACTCCGGAGGGGTTAAATTAACTTTTTTGAGGTAGAGACAGTGCCGGACACTATGACTGAGCGGAGTTGTGAAGGGTTCGACTGGATCAACTGTGCCGCCCAGTTGATCCAGTGCAGACTGGAGGCCGATCGCCTCCTCTTCTGTCCACTGGCCGCGATACAGCACTGCAGTTCCTCCCAGTTTCAGCAGCGGCAGGGCATATTCAGCACAGACCGGAGCAGGCGCAACTGCACGGATCAACGCCACGTCGTAATGCTCCCGGTGTCGCCGCTGCTGGCCCAACTCCTCTACCCGGCCAACCCAGGTTCTGGCGTTGGTCAGCCCCAGGGCAGCAATCAGCGTGTCAATGAAAGTCAGCTTTTTGCGGGTGGAGTCCAGCAGGGTGAGGCTGGCCTGGGGTAGGGCGATCGCCGCCGGAATACCGGGAAATCCCGCCCCTGTGCCGATGTCGATAATTCGAATCGGCACAGGGTTGGCTGCTGCATCAGAAGAGGCGGTTTCTAGCTCAGTTTGAGACGGTGCAGCGATCGCCCCTTCTGCATCCTTGAGCAACCGCTGAACGCCCCGCAGCGAATCCCACAGGTGCTTCTCCCAAAATTCCTCTGGCGCAGTGATGCGGGTCAGATTGAGCTGCTGATTACCCTCCAGCACCCGCTCATAGACCTGCTGGAACTGCCGCTGCTGCTGCTCGGTAGGTTGCCAGCCCAGCGTTTCCTGCCACACTGATTCTGCTCTGGGGAGCGCCGCAACCACTGTCATGACTGATCCTTCCTGAAGGTTTTGATTAAGGACTGTTTTGGGAAGGCGCAGCTCCGCCCCGCCTTCCCAAAACAGTGATGGGTTTTAGTTTTACTAAGAATACTAACTGGACTTTTGACTAAATTGCGCCGATTTTCTCCAAAACGCTGACTGCGTCAGCGTTTTGGAGAAAATCGG
>JBIKWV010000861.1:0-3057 GCA_044356135.1 Elainellaceae cyanobacterium | reverse complement strand
GAGACGCTTGCATCGCCCTTACCATTAAACCTCGACCTGGGAATAACTGATGTGCCAATACTTCAAGTTCAAGAAGCCTACTCCTTCTACAGCACCTATATTCTGAATTACAGTCGGAATAAAGCTTCGGTTTATGAGCAGTACGGGTTTTCTTTGCAAGGAAGTGTAGGTTCAAAAGATTGGGAAGTATTTGCCGCAATTCTGCTCAATGATAGAGCAAGGAAAGGAGACGGAGCGGATTTGGAAAACTACGAGGTGAAATCTGCCACGATTGGAAGCAGCTTTGAGTACCAATATCATCGGAATCGCGGGTTAAATAAACTCACTGACGACAGGAATGTAGATCACGTTTTTGTTGCAAGAAGTGAAACCTACACAAGTGTTGAAGTTTGGTTTGTGGAACGCACTAAGATGGTTCCTACCTTCGACAGATGGTTGCCAGAACTTCAGCAGAACTACGAAACAGCAGGCAGGCAAAGATTTCGCCGTTCGGTGACCTATGGTTTTGTGAGAAGTCAGGGTACCCGAATTCTAGAGATTAGTGGCGGAGAGCTAAGGTATTTTCTTGAAGCGATTTAACCAAAGGATTCAGGATATTTCTACCAATCCAGGTAATCACAGGTACGCAAACCGCATCTCCAAATCCTGTCAAGGCTTGGTTGATTTTCGGAGGAATGGGATAGTCCTCTGGAACACCTTGCAATCTTGCATATTCACGGGGTGTCATCAATCGCATTGCTGCTGTTCTCTTCCCAACTCTAACTAGCATTTGTTTGCTGCTACCGCCCCTAGCAGTTCTTAGACAACCTGCAAGACCATCTTTTCTAAGTTCTGCCCTTTGCTTCCCTTCTCGCACCCTGCGATACATGGTGCAGTAGGAGTAAAGAGGTAAATCTTCCAATTGCTGAAGGTAGGTGAAGTCAGCAGATGACATCATGTTCAGATGACGTTTTACCTCACCTTCAGACCACCAGCGGTCATCTTCGTCTGGGATGTTCTCCAAAACATTAGCTAAGTTTCCGAATTGTTTATTGGGTAGCGATGGAATCTCCAGAAAATGCCATTGTAAGTCGAGATTCGCCAGAACCACTCTCTCTAATGCTT
Source organism: Elainellaceae cyanobacterium (assembly GCA_044356135.1). Lineage (GTDB taxonomy): Bacteria > Cyanobacteriota > Cyanobacteriia > Elainellales > Elainellaceae > CAZVXA01. The sequence goes on along the minus strand of JBIKWV010000861.1, from coordinate 1,953 downwards.
TTGTCCTGAGTAAGCAAGAACGCTTTAAGTAAGTGAATATATCCTGATTTGGATTGAATATTTGCGTCCCAATTACGAATATTCTTGGTCGGCTTTGAGGGACAAAGTGAGATGCGTCAATCGTGAAAACATCACAGGCATAACCCAACCGATTTAGCTCCTGAATTGCAATTCGGAAATCCTTTCCACTATTTGACGTGAGCCAACCTACAACGTTTTCTAGCATGACAAGCTTGGGTCTGTTGACCTGACCCTCCAGAATTTGGGTGAAACCCCAAAAAGCACTCGAATGTTGGCCTCTAATACCTTCTAAATTGCCCGCCAAAGACAAATCAATACAAGGGAACGATGCCGTAGCAAGCAAGGTATCTGGGATTTCAGCAGGGCAAACAGAAAAAATATCTTGAATTTTGTAATGCTGGCTAGCATCCTTAAAGTACGCGGAGTACATTTCGAATTTGCTGCGCTCCCAATCGTTCGAGAAGCGAATCTCCCACCCTGCTTGTTCTAAGCCTAATCGAACTAAACCAATTCCTGCAAAATACTCTGCACAGGTAAGGGGATAGTAGGAGATTAGCTCCTTCCTGGTACTGGATATATCCCTATCTCTCAGTGCCTCAAATGGCATACGGCTTACAATCCCAAATCATCGATCGCCGATCTTATGGCAATTGCTCTGAAAGCATAAACCATTGATCCTGCTGGGTCAACCAAGTTTATGGGGCGATTTCAAGGAGCCGCTTTATCAGTGAAAACTCAGCATACAGCGCTTTGCGCTGAGATAGAGCCAAAGTTTTTGTTGAGAGCCTCGCTCCGCGAGGCTCTCAACAAAAACTTTGTACCTCACGCACTTGCAAAGTGCTACATGTAAGAAACGGTAGCGCCAGAGCAACGCATCGATTTTGTTGTCCATAAGCTAACCATTTGGCACGCTTTAGAAATTGCTCACCACCCAGCGGTTGAATGATGCATCATCAGGGAAAATCAGACTGGGGCAACTGGTCTGCCGTATCGCCCGATGTGGCAGGATGCGATTGCGAGGAATGTTGTAAGCGCCCAGTAGAAACCGGATCAGGGCGACGCTGGATTTCTCCTGGGCAGGCGTCATGCCACGTGCGGATTGGGTGGCTTCATGTTCAATGCCGATGGAACGATCGTTGATATCCCGATCGCCCGCATGAAACGCACAGTCCTGATCCAGAACCATCTGGTAAATCTGGCCGCTGCGGTCAACGATGTAGTGGGCTGAAACTCTGGAACTCGGACTTTTGAACGTGGCGATCGCGCTTTCGGTACTGAACACCGTATTGTGGAAAACAATCGTGTCGATCTTAAATCCGGCGCGACGGGCGCGGTAGTTAGACGCATTGGCAGGGGTAAAAGTTAACCTGGGTTTGGGCGCACCACCGCCAGGATTGCCACCACCCGGATTGGTTCCGGGTTTAGGTTGCGGTTCAGGGAGGCCGAGGCCGACGGAAACAACCATACCTCCGGGGGCATCACGACGGGCAAACCAGGCACGCATCGGCACCACGGAAAGCTCATACTCCCCATTGGGGCGAGGGATTTTGGGAATCTTCTCCAGATAAAAGCCACCTTCCATCAGGTAGAACGCTTCATCAGTTTCTTTGATCCAGGTTGCCATCAATGTGTGCCTCCGTTTGCCGTGCGCTCAATCCAGAAAGCAGGGCTGAGATTTCACCAGACCGACTGCCATCCAGGTGTTTCTGCGATCGCCCACCCTAGCATAGCCACTTTTCCTACCCTATCGGGATGTGGGGATAGAACCCCCACACTGTCTATAGAACTTTAGGATCATGGGTTGATTAAAACCCGGAATTTATGCGTTTCTCGCTCTATTGAAGTACAGATTTTCTTGAGAGAGCCGCGCAAAGCGCGGCTCTCTCAAGAAAATCTGTGGTTTACCTATTGCACTTCTCGTGCGGGTGAGGG
>JBIKWV010000860.1:0-3058 GCA_044356135.1 Elainellaceae cyanobacterium | reverse complement strand
CTGCTGGCCCCCGCCGGAAACTGGGAATGTGCCAAAGCTGCCGTTGAGAATGGGGCAGACGCGATCTACTTTGGACTGGAACAGTTCAACGCTCGAATGCGGGCGCAAAATTTTACCGCCGCAGACCTGCCACAGTTAATGGAGTTCCTGCGTCGGCGCGGGGTGCGGGGCTATGTCACGGTGAACACGCTGGTGTTTGCCAGAGAGTTACAGGAGGCAGAGCAGTACCTCCGCACCATCATTACGGCGGGGGTGGATGCTGTAATTGTGCAGGATGTGGGCATCTGTCGGTTAATCCGCCACCTGTCACCCGATTTTCCGATCCACGCCTCCACCCAGATGACCGTCACCAGTGCAGCGGGAGTCACTTTTGCCCATGACCTGGGCTGCCAACTGGTGGTGCTGGCGCGGGAGTGTTCGCTCCAGGAAATCAACAAAATTCAGCGACAACTGGGCAACCGCCAGCTTTCTCTGCCGCTAGAAGTCTTCGTCCACGGCGCACTGTGCGTTGCCTATTCGGGCCAGTGCCTCACCAGTGAAGCGCTGGGGGGCCGTTCCGCCAATCGGGGCGAGTGCGCCCAGGCGTGCCGCATGCCCTACGACCTGATATCCGATGGTGAGACGGTGAACCTGGGCGATCGCAAGTACCTCCTCAGCCCACAAGACCTGGCGGGACTGGACGTGCTACCCGATCTGGCAAAAGCAGGCGTGACCAGTCTCAAAATCGAAGGCCGTCTAAAAGCGTCAGAATACGTGGCGAATGTGACGCGCGTGTACCGGGAAGCGCTGGACCGCGTGATGGCGTCTCTGACGCATGGGGAGCCGCACTTCGCAGGAAAGCAGAACGGCGATCGCCCCTCTGATGTAGAAGCCCAGCAGGAACGCTACAACCTGGAAATGGCCTTCTCGCGGGGACTGTACACGGGCTGGTTTCGCGGCATCGACAACCAGGAACTGGTTCATGCCCGGTTCGGCAAAAAGCGGGGGGTGTTTCTGGGTCAGGTGACTCGGATTCGAGGCGAGCAGGTCTTCTTGCGGCTGGAGGCACCGCTGAAGCCGGGGGACGGCGTGGTCTTTGATAACGGTAATCCCCAGGCTAATGAAGAAGGCGGACGGGTCTATGCCGTCGAAACGCGAGGCACGGAAAGTGCGATTACCTTTGGACGGCGAGATGTCAGCCTGAACCGAGTGCGGGTGGGCGATCGCCTCTGGAAAACCAGCGATCCAGAGCTGGACCGTCAACTCCGACAGACCTACAGCGGCGACACCCCCAAATTTCAGCGCCCCATTTCCATCGAGGTGTATGGAGAAATGGGGCAAACCCTGGTGGCGATCGCCCGCGATGAACTGGGCCACGTCGTCCAGGCCGAATCCACCATGCCCTTAATCGAGGCCCAAACCCAGCCTTTAACCGTTGAAAAATTGCGAGAACAATTGGGACGACTGGGCAACACCCCCTTCCGCTTAGATACGCTCAAATCAGAACTCCCCGATCGCCTCCTCCTCCCCCTCAGCGAACTCAACCGCCTGCGCCGCGATCTGGTCACCCAACTGGAAACCCTCCGCGCCCAGCCCAAACGCTGGCAGCTCACCCCCTCCGCCTCCTACAGGGATCTTCTCCCATCCTCCTATCCCCTGTACGGGCGAACGGCCGTTCGCCCGTACCCACCCATCCACCCATCCACCCATCCACCCATCCACCCATCCACCCATCCACCCTCCCCATCCCTCCTCGTCCTCGCCCGCTCCCTCCCCCAACTCCAGGCCGCTTTTTCCCTCGGCGTGCAAACCCTCTACTGTGAGTTTGAAGACCCGCGCAAATATCGGGAAGCCGTCTCCTGGGTGCGTTCTCAATCAGAACTCATGGGGACAACTCCTGAAATCTGGGTGGCTCCTCCCCGCATTACCAAGCCGGGGGAGAACTGGATTTTGCAGCAGGTGAAATCCAGTCAGGCGGACGGCTACCTGATCCGCAACTACGACCATCTGGAGTTCTTTGCAGATCAACGATGTATTGGTGATTTCTCCTTTAACGTCGCCAATCCTATCACTGCACGTTATTTTAAGGAGCAATTTCATCTGGAACGACTCACTGCTTCCTATGATCTAAATATTCAACAACTTGAAGATTTATTATCAACCTGTCCGTCAGATTGGTTTGAAATTACCATCCATCAGCATATTCCCATGTTTCACATGGAGCATTGTGTATTCTGTGCTTTTTTGTCGGATGGAACTGATTACACAAACTGTGGCCGTCCCTGTGAACAGCATCAGGTGAAACTGCGCGATCGCGTAGGCACCGAACACATCCTCCAGGCGGACGCAGGCTGTCGCAACACGGTCTTTAACGGCACGGCGCAAACCGGAGCCGAGTTTGTTCAGCGGTTACTGGCGCAAGGTGTGCATCAGTTTCGACTGGAGTTTTTGCAGGAGACCCCCGAGCAGGTGCAGGCGATCGTGCAACGATATCGTCAACTGCTGCGAGGGGAGATTACTGGAGGCCAACTCTGGCGCGATCTAAAATTGCAGAGTCAACTGGGCGTGACGCGGGGGCCAATGCAGTGATAGATAACTCGTTTTCCTTCAAATCACTCTGGCGAACCCTCCAGCGGTGGGTGGCGCAACTGCTGGTGCTGCTTACCCTGTGGCTGCTGCCCCTGCGGACGCTGCTGGTGAACTGGCGATCGCAAAACTGGACACCATCATCGGTTGCCTCCCCCGTGATTCCCTTTCCTGTTCTGGCACCAGAATGGTTCACAGAAACAGTGCCCCAGCCGGAGGAAGCAGACCGACGGGGACTGATGGTGGAGAAAACGGCTGCTGGCGACAGGCCACCGCAACCGGGTCGTCGATCAGGGGCGATCAGTGAACCGATTCCGGCTTCGGTCTCGTATTTGCAGGAAGATCTGGGCGATCGGACGCGGTATCGGGTGGCGCTGCGGTTCTACAGCACTTTGCGCTGAAGTAGACTTTGGGAGCCGCGCCCTGCGCGGCTCCCAAAAAATAAGGTGGCGCGGTGCGACGCACCGCGCCACCGGAGAATTTAAGCAGACAC
>JBIKWV010000859.1:0-3060 GCA_044356135.1 Elainellaceae cyanobacterium | reverse complement strand
CCAAGCGCAAAGCGCATATCAGCACCTTAACGGTTTCGCTTGAACCCCTTCTATTCAATTCGACTTCACACAAAACCTGGTATTACAAAATCTCATTCACTTTGTAGACAGGTGGATGATGAGAAGCTACCCTCACAAATCCCTCATAGTTTCTCGGTAGTCTCAGGAGAGCAGATGTTGCTCAAACTGGTTATGCCGACATCACGACAGGATTTGGAATTTGCAGGACTTTCCCAGTTGGAAGTGGCTGCTCGTCTCAATCAGGAAGGATACAACGAATTTCCTTCAACTCAACATCGAACCTTCCTGGCGATCGCTCTAGAAATAGTGCAGGAACCCATCTTTCTGCTTCTCATTGCCTGTGGGATCATTTACTTGTTCCTTGGAGATGCACAGGAAGCCTTGATTCTACTGGGATTTATTTTTTTCATTGTTGGGATTAATTTGTATCAGGAACAGAAGACTGAGCGATCGCTGGATGCCTTACGGGATTTGTCCAGCCCTCGTGCTCTGGTGATTCGAGACGGAGAACGGCAGCGCATCGCGGGACGAGAAGTGGTTCGGGACGATTTGCTGGTGCTGTCAGAAGGCGATCGCATTCCTGCGGATGGGGTTCTGCTTTGGTCTACCCATTTGACCGTCGATGAATCCCTCTTAACTGGAGAATCGGTTCCAGTGAGAAAACGAGCGACCCAGCCGGATGAAGATCCAGCGCAATTAGCAGCGACTCTACGACCGGGAGGCGATGATTTGCCCTGTGTTTACTCCGGCACATTAGTAGTGCAGGGACAGGGATTCGCCCAGGTACAGGCAACGGGGATACGTACGGAAATGGGCAAGATTGGTAAAGCATTGCAAACGGTCGCACCCGAAGATACCGTTCTCCAAAAGGAAACCCGCCGGATTGTCAACAAGTTAACGATCGTGGCAATTTCCATTTGTGTAGCTGTCGTCGTCATTTACGGACTGACCCGTGCTGATTGGCTCCATGGATTTCTGGCGGGTTTAGCGCTGGCAATGGCAATTCTACCCAACGAAATTCCCGTCGTGCTGGCGATTTTTCTAGCACTCGGAGCCTGGCGATTCTCTCAGCAGAAAGTATTAACGCGACGAATTCCAGTTGTTGAGACATTGGGTTCAGCTACAGTGCTCTGTGTAGATAAAACGGGAACCCTGACCTGGAACCAAATGGCGGTCAAGGCGTTATTTGCCTTTCAAGGATCTGCCCCTCACCCTTATGATGTCACTCTGCATGAGCGCGAACCTCTGCCAGAAGCGGTGCATCCCCTAATAGAGTTTGGCATTCTCTCCAGTCGTAAAGATCCGTTTGATCCGATGGAGAAGGCGTTGCAGCGCATTGGGCAGAACTATCTGGCGAAAACAGAGCATCTTCACGCTGATTGGCAATTATTGCAGGAGTATCCGCTCTCGACTGAACTACTGGCAATGTCCTGTGTGTGGGAAACTCCCAATAGAGTGCAGATAGTTGCTGCGAAAGGTGCACCAGAGGCGATCGCCGATCTCTGCCATTTTACAAATGAGCAACAACAAGAATTGGCACAGCACGTTCAGTCAATGGCAAAAGAGGGATTACGGGTTTTAGGGGTCGCCAAAGGACAACAGGCTGGCACCTTACCGAAAACTCATGCCAATCATTCTCCCAACAGCTTGCCAGAGCAACAGCACGATTTCGAATTTGAATTTGTGGGCTTAATTGGGCTGGAAGATCCGGTACGCCCAACCGTTGCTCCCGCGATTCGGGAGTGCTACAACGCTGGAATTCGCGTTGTCATGATCACAGGAGACTACGCAGTTACGGCTCAAAATATTGCCCATCAGATTGGATTAACCCCCACTGACCAGGTGATCACAGGGGCAGAACTGGAGCGCATGGGTGAAGCCGAATTGCGCGATCGCATTCAAATTGTAAATATTTTTGCCCGTGTGGTACCTGAACAAAAACTGTTGATTGTGAATGCCTTGAAGCGTTGCGGCGAAATTGTTGCGATGACTGGTGATGGGGTAAATGATGCGCCCGCCCTCAAATCGGCTCACATTGGCATTGCGATGGGAAAGCGCGGAACGGATGTCGCACGGGAATCTGCTGATCTGGTCTTACTGGAAGATGATTTTTCATCGATTGTCGAATCGGTCAAACTTGGACGGCGCATCTTTGACAATTTAAAAAAAGGGATGGTGTATACCTTAGCGGTGCATGTCCCCATTGCTGGAATGTCACTAGTTCCAGTGATCTTTGGTTGGCCCCTGGTGTTGTTGCCGATTCACATTGCGTTTCTCCATTTGATTATTGATCCGGCTTGTACGGTCGTGTTTGAAGCGGAACCTGCTGAAAATAAAGTCATGCAACGTCCACCCCGTAATCCTAAAGAACCTTTGTTTAGTCGCCGCACGTTACGTTTAGCGTTGCTTCAAGGTGTGAGTGTGTTGGTAGTTCTGATTGCGGTGTTTGCAATCGCTTACTACAGAGGCAATGGCGAGTTTGATGCTCGTGCCCTAGCATTTACCACCTTGATTATTTCTAATCTGGCGATGATTCTTACCAATCGCTCTTGGTCTCGCACCATTCCCGAAATGCTACAAGCTCCTAATCAAGCTCTATGGTGGGTCTTGGGAGGTGCCATCATTTTCCTGGGGTTGATTCTCTATGTTCCCTTGCTGCGTCATCTATTTAGCTTCTCTTTCCTCCATGTTGGTGATGTGTTGATTAGCCTGATTTCGGGCATTGTTAGTGTTCTCTGGTTTGAGGGATTGAAACTTTGGAATCGTCGCCACCTACAGGCTAAGGGACTTTATTAACCATGAGGAAAAGGCAATCACATCACTCCAAACCTCTCGGAGAAACTCACTGCTCAATCATGGTTGTAGAATTCAGGGAAGCGGGCTAAAGCAGAAGTATCATCAGAAAGTCAGGTTCTAATCTAGACTGTATCTCAGATCTTGCATCCCGATTAAAGAAAACCCAAAACCTTGATTTTGCCGCCGCTTTGCGACGGCAAAATCAGGGTTTTGTTTTCTGGTGCAAGGTGCAAGATCTGAGAT
>JBIKWV010000858.1:0-3061 GCA_044356135.1 Elainellaceae cyanobacterium | reverse complement strand
TGGCCCGGATTAGCAGCGGTTGTCGTGAGTTTGGTTCATATGATGAAAGTAGCTTGATGACAGTGGTATCAGTGCCTGTAAACCTCTGGAGGGGATGATGTCTAACCTGGAACAGATGCAAAAGGATATTCAAGAGCTACCTGAAGAAGCTCAAACGCTACTTATGGATTTCATTGAAATTCTTAAGAAGCGCTACTCCAGGAACGCCCAGCCAGAGGCACCCCTTGAGAAAAGCCCGTATCAGAAGTTCAAGGAGAGCGGCTTTATTGGGTGTGTATCCATCGAGAAAAACCTTTCAACGAGCTATAAGCAAGTTCTTGCTCAAAGGAGGGCACATCAATGAATCGACACGAACTATTAGCACGAATCTCGATTAACCCAAACATTTGCTTCGGTAAGCCCTGCATTAGAGGTCATCGCATCTGGGTGTCTCTAATTCTTGATTTTCTAGCCAGTGGGATGACGATTCCTGAAGTTTTAGAAGAATATCCCCAATTAGAAATGGCTGACATTCTCGCCTGTATCGCGTATGGAGCAGAAATGTCACGGGAGCGATTTGTCGAAATACCGATTGAGTCTGGGGTATGAAATTGAAGCTGGATGAAAACATTGGTCAACGAGGCAAAGCTTTGTTAATCGAAGCGGGGCATGATGCTGTAACGGTTTTAGAGCAAAATTTGTCTGGTGCCTCTGACCCTGAAGTGATTGCGGTGTGTCAGTCTGAACAACGCTGTCTGGCCACCCTCGATCTCGATTTCAGTAATCCGCTGAGATTTCAGCCTTCTCAATATTCAGGCATTGCAGTTCTCCGTCTGCCCAGCCCACCCGCTCACCAGGATTTGTTAGATGCGATTCTGACATTCATTGGGGCATTAAAAACAGACGATATTACAGGTAAGCTGTGGATTATTCAGCGGGGAACGATTCGGATCTATCAAGAGGGGAATTAACCCATGACCTACAAACCTCCGATTATTTTGGATGGTAAACCCGTTGAAAAAATTACGGCATTTTTGTTTGACAAGGGCGGCAACGATGACCCGGCAGTGTTGTTGGCAAACGCAAACAAGAGTTTTCAGGGCAGTATTGTGTTGGGCATGGGATTCACCTTCGATGACACGAACCCCGATGCTACACCAATCGCTGAGATGCACCGCTTAATCGAGAAAGATCCCCGTAATGCAGAACGAATTTTTCCTTACATTGGGGGTGAGGAAGTAAATAGCAGTCCGACTCATGCTCATCATCGGTATGTGATTAACTTTGGTGACATGAAGGAGGATGAAGCGCGAAAGTACCCTGATTTGATGGCGATCGTGGAAGATAAAGTTAAGCCTAAGCGCTTGCAAGACAATCGTGCGTCCTATCGAAACTACTGGTGGCAGTACGCAGAAAAGAGAGTTGACTTGATGAAAGCGATCGCCCAGTGCGATCGAGTGTTAGTTATTTCTCGCATTAGCCCACATGGTACGTTTACCTTCCTACCAACTGGAAGAGTCTACTCAGAACAACTTATTGTTTTAGCTCTTGAAAATTATGCTGCTTTGTGTACCCTTCAAGCCCGTTGTCACGAGTTATGGGCACGCTTTTTCAGCAGTTCAGCTTTGGATTTGATGCGGTACACGCCCTCCGATTGCTTTGAAACCTTCCCCTTCCCTTCTGACTGGGAAACCACCCCTACCCTCGCAGCAGCAGGTAAAACCTACTACGAATTTCGTGCCGATCTGATGGTGCGCTATAACCAGGGACTCACCGCCACCTACAACCGCTTCCACGACCCCGACGAAACCAATCCCGACATTCTCAAACTGCGCGAACTCCATGCCTACATGGATCGTGCCGTCCTCCATGCCTACGGTTGGACAGACATCCCCACCGATTGCGAATTTCTGCTCGACTACGAAGACGAAGACACCCCCACCCCTGACCTCTCTCCCATGGGGCGAGGGGGGAAAGGCAGGAAGAAACCCTGGCGCTACCGCTGGCCCGAAGCAGTCCACGATGAAGTCCTCGCCCGCCTGTTGAAGCTGAATCAGGAACGGGCAGAAGAAGAAAAATTAGGAGGCAAATCCAAACGCCGAAAAGAACCCGCCAATTCTATCACCGCTGACTCCAAACTCTCCCCTACCCAAAAACAACTCGACCTGATTCCCCCCGACAAAGAACAACTCGGACTCTTTTAGACTAAAAATATGCCCGCCAAAGACCTTTACCATGACACTGTAAAAAACGCCCTGGAAAAGGACGGGTGGACGGTCACGGATAATTTGCCCCTCAAAGTTGGAAAGCGTGACCTCTTTATCGATATGGGAGCCGAAAAGCTATTGATCGCTGAGCGGGCAAATCAAAAAATTGCCGTAGAGGTCAAAAGCTTCATTAGCGCATCCCCTGTCAGCGATCTGGAGCAAGCTTTGGGTCAATACTTGCTCTATGAAGACCTGATGCGAACCCAATCCCCCGATCGCCTGCTTTACCTGGCGGTTCGTGACACGGTATACGAAAGTTTTTTTCAGGAGGAAATTGTGCAAATCGTGCTCGAAAGTCGTCGTTTGAAACTGCTCATCTTTGATGAAATTCAGGAGGTCATCATCCAATGGATACCCGAAATTCGCTAGACCAATATTGCCAAGCCCTCTATCAAATTCTGCAAAATTACTGTGAAATTCTCAATCGCCAACAAGACGGCACCACCAGCAAAGTTATCGTGAGTGAGGGTCACACCCGCTACCTCCTGATCACCGAAGGCTGGAGCGGCAAAAAACGCATCCATGCCCTGATCTTTGATGCCGAGATCCGCAATGGCAAAATCTGGCTGCATTACGACGGACTCGACCACGGCATCACCGATGAACTCGTTGCCGCAGGTGTGCCGAAAGATCACATCGTTCTTGCCTTCCACCCTCCCCATGTGCGCGAACACACCGGGTATGCGGTGGCATGAATTCGTTTGCTGCCTTCTCAGCAAGCCTCTACGCTCAAACGGTTGTTTTGCAGCCCCCTGATTCCCTGGCCCTCCCCCCCTCCTATGCAGACCAGCAGTTTCTCATCGTTTTGGCTCAGT
>JBIKWV010000857.1:0-3067 GCA_044356135.1 Elainellaceae cyanobacterium | reverse complement strand
ATACGCAGATTAAAATTGGCCTGTCTTCTGGGTTAGTACAGGAAAATAAGCAATGACTGACATCAAAAATCAGCCCAATCGCCGCTCAGTTCTGAAATACCTCGCATATTCAGCGGCAGCAGCAGGCACAACCTTTGTTCCAAGATCTGTAGGAGCTTTCTTTCCAGGCCACATCCGAAAAGATGTTTGCATATTAGGAGGAGGAGCAGCAGGCATTTTTTCGGCCCTTAAACTTCGCGATCGCGGCTTTAGCGTTGCTGTTATTGAACAGACGGGTCGCATCGGTGGGCATAGTGAGACCTTCCGAGACCCTGACACTGGTGTGATGATAAACATTGGTGTCCAAATTTTCCCGAACCATCCTCTTGTGGTCAATACATATGGACGGTATGGTCTTTCCCTCCAACCTGCTCCTTCAGGAGGTGGACAACCGCCATTACTGGTTGATTTTGCAACCGGTCAACTTGTAAAACCAATCACTTCTACTCCCGCTGAATTCGGGCAGGCACTGGTTAAATATATTAATATTTTGACCAAGGAATATCCTTTTATTGGAACCAACGGCATTAACCTACCCAATCCGGTGCCAGCAGAACTACTCTTACCGTTCAAGGATTTTCTTGAGGCCCGAGGGCTGCTGCCAGGATTGGCACGACTTTTTGACTTTCTCCAGGGATTTGGTTCTCCGCTAGACATGACAACGCTCTACGCCCTGAAGAATATTGATCTGGCTGTTAGTTCAGCTATCTTGACCAATGGCTTTTTAAGGGGAGAGGGAGGCAATGATCTTTTCTATAAAGAAGCCGAGAAAGAATTGGGCAATAGCATTTTCAAGAATACTAATGTTCTCTCTGTGAGCCGTCCAACTGCCGGACCTGTCCGTGTGTATATCAACACTCCGTCTGGACGTCAGCTCATCCTCTGTGATCGGCTGATCGTTACGTTTCCACCTCTTCTCCAAAATATGCAAAGGCTAGACCTGAGCAGAAGAGAGTTTGATATCTTCCGTCGCTTCCGTTCCAATTTCTATTGGACCTCAGTCGCAGAAATCTCTGGTCTTCCTCCCTTCCAACGAGTTAGCAATCGGTCAGCGTCATTGCCTTTCAATGTACCCAGGCTTCCTGGACTGTATGGTGTTTCACCTTCATCTGCGCCGAACGTATATAACATACTCTATGGCAGTGATAGGGTTATACCTGGCCGTGCAGTGCAGCAACAAATTGAGCGTGATGTGGAGCGGCTCAGTGTGGCAACGGGTAGTCCTGTAACCTTCAATCGCTTTCGACTTTTCAAAGGGCATAATCCATACGCACTGTATGTTTCGCCCCAGGATATTCAAAACGGTTTCTATGCCCGCCTCAAGGCACTTCAAGGACAACGCAACACGTTTTATCTTGGATCAGCGTTTCAAACCCATAGTACTCTGGCTGTTTGGTCGCAGGCTGAAGAACTCTTAAATACTTTCACGTAAGCCTCCAACGTAGTGGTCAGCTTTATGGTATGAAACTTTTAGTGAGAGGCGCGCTCAGTGCGACTCTCACTAAAAGTTTCATGCTCGAAGCGGCAGAAATAGTCAAAACTCCAGCTTGTTAGCGACTGCTCGTTAATCCTCTCTGCCGTATACAAGATCATCCAACTCCTCGTAATCTGGCAGGCGTGTGTCAATTGGATAACCATTTCTCAGGACGACTCGGTTAGATTGCGATCGCGCCAGCAGCTCACTGAAGTACCGTGCCTTGAATAGAATTAAATTCGCAGGTAGTCCCACTGCAATTCGCCCTGCCTCAGGGAGACCCATCAAGTCCGCAGGGGTTTGAGTGACAATCCGGCTCCAATCTCCGTAGGGAGATTCCAGTTGGGCAATACGAACCCCCTCCCGGAAAGCTTCCAGCCCATCGTGATCGCCAAAGGCATAGAAAGGGTCGCGGCAGTTGTCGGAGGCGATCGCCACAGGGACTCCAGCCGCCTTCAGCTCATGGATCAGCGTTACACCACGCCATCGAGGCGTATGGCTCTCACCTATCAGATGACCAGTTTTGGGAATCCAGGAATTGTTGGACGCCACCTGATTGCGATCCTGCAAATACAGATTGCACATGGGTAAGCTAACAATTCCAATGCCCGCTGTCTTGACTAGACTGATGGTTTTCTGGGCTTCCTCCTCCGGTTGCACAGACAGACTACAGCAGTGACCGCACACCACCTTCCCAGAGAAGTTATTCCGCAAGACCGCAGCAGCAACATGGCGCAGCGTCTTTTCGTTGGGGTCGCCACTCTCATCGGCGTGAAAGTCCAGGTTCAGATTGCGTTCTTCTGCCAGGGCAAAGATGCGATCCAGGTGAGTGTCAAGATCGGGCGTCATAAACAGCACAGCGCCCAGAATTCCTCCGGCTGTGGCGACCTGATCTGCCAGTTTCTCTCCCGCTGTAGTAGCGTAATAGTCCGGTGGCACCAGAGAGACAGCTTGCAGGGTGAGGCGATTGCCCCATTCCTGACGCAATTGCTGAAACACCCCAAAGCTAATGTCTGCCTGTTTGCCAAAGGAATCAATATGGGTGCGAATGGCTTGAGTTCCATGGGCATAGCTGCACTGCAAGCCAAACTGCATGCGGCGGTAGACATCCTCCGGATTCCAGTTCTGCTGAGAGTCAGCACGCACCTTGAGCAGTGCCTCATCAAAAGTCCCACTCGTATTGGTCGCCCGTCCCCAGCTATGACCCTTGTCTAGATGAGTGTGCAGGTCTACAAAGCAGCACCAGACCATGCCTCGCTGCAGATCGACCGAGGGTTCTGTGGTTGGTTTATCGCTGGTAGCTCGAATGACTGCAATTTTGCCATCCTGAATTTGCAGGTCTACCTGCGCCAGATGGTCGAACTGGGCAATGCCTGGGGCGATGGGCAGGTGCAGGTTGTCGGGGAGGAGCGATCGCGGCACATGGGCATTTCTTAGCCAGTAGGAATCGCTGTCTGGTAATACAAAATCAGGATGTGTCATGGTGTAGTTATCGGCAGAGATGACGATTCATGTTTTAAGGGTGGAATGAGTGTGATTGATTTCAAAGAACTT
>JBIKWV010000856.1:0-3070 GCA_044356135.1 Elainellaceae cyanobacterium | reverse complement strand
AAAGTCATGGGCAACGGCGAGTCGGGCAGCTTCGACCACCTGCTCAGCGGTAGCGTCAGAGTTCCCCATCGTGATGTTTTCCAGAATCGTGCCATTAAACAGAAAGTCTTCCTGGAGCACAACGGCGATCTGCGGGCGTAGAGAAGACAGATCAGCACTCTTGATGTCGAAACCGTCAATCAGAATCCGCCCAGACTCTGACTGATAGAGACGCTGGATCAGCTTGGATAAAGTACTCTTGCCGGAACCACTGCGTCCAACGATGCCAACAAACATGCCAGGATCAACGTTGAAGGAAATACCCTTCAAAATCGGTTCCTGGTCTGGCTGATAACGGAACACAACCTTATCAAATGCCACCTGACCTTGCAGATCGGGCAGCACCAGTCCGGTTCCAGCCTCCGATTCAGGGGCAACGTTGAGAATATCGCCAATCCGATCAACCGCCAGAAAAACCTCTTGGACGGTCTGCCAGAGCTGAATCAGACGCAATAGGGGGCCAGTGGCGCGACCTGATAACATCTGGAAGGCAACCAACTGACCGATGGTCAGCTCCTGACGGATCACCAACTGGGCACCAAAGTAGAGAATCAACAGCGCCGAGAGACTGGTGAGGAAGTCACCCAGGTGATTGCTGACGTTAGCAGTGGTGCTGGCCTTGAAACCGGTACGGACGAAGCGGGCATAGAGTCCTTCCCAGCGATCGCGCGTCGCCTTCTCGGCAGCATGGGCCTTAATCGAGTGAACCCCCGTCACCGTTTCCACCAGGAAGGACTGACTATCAGCACTGCGGTTGAACGTCTCGTTCAGCCAGTTGCGCAGAATTGGCGTCGTCACTAACGTTAGAATCCCAAACAGCACAATGATTCCCAGCACAATACCCGTCAGTGGGATGCTGTAGTAGGCCATCAGCAGCAGGTACACCACCGAGAAAATGGCATCCAGAACAACGGTGAGCGCCGTACTGGTAAGAAACTGGCGGATTTGTTCGAGTTCCTGGACGCGGGCAACGGTATCTCCCACCCGGCGGGACTCAAAGTAGGACAGCGGTAGACGCAGCAAATGTCGGAACAGTTGGGCCGACAGCGCCATGTCCAGGCGGTTTGTCGTGTGGGTAAAGATGAACATCCGCAGGATGCCCAGGACGGCCTCGAAGACGGCGATCGCCAGCAGCGCTACCCCCATCACCTCCAGGGTGGCAATACTCTCCTGCACCATCACCTTGTCGATGATCACCTGGGTGATGATCGGCGTAAACACCCCGATCAGTTGAAGGGTAAAGGAGGCCAGCAGCACCTCCCCCAGCAGATAGCGGTATTTCAGCACCGCCGGGAGGAACCACTTGAGGCTGAATTTTTCCTGCGTCTGGATTTGCTCCGCCTGCCACAGTTGCCCGTCCCACACGGGTTCAATGATTGTGCGGGGAATCGTTTCTGTTGTCTGGTTGGGGTTCTGGGGGTCGGCCACCACCAGGCGATCGCCCCGGACGCCATACACCACCCACCAGCTCGACTGATGCCACTGCATCAGCGCCGGGAAAGTAACCTGACGCAGGTCACTCCAGTCCCGAATCAAGAGTCGTCGGAGTTGAATTCCCACCTTCTCAGCGGCATCCACCACATGTTTGGGCTGGTTACCCCGCAGTTGGCGCTGCACCCAGTCGAGTTGAGTCGGGGCTTCGAGGTACTGCGCCAGCATCGTGAGACAGGCAGCAGCCGTGTGGACGCTGGCAATGTAGGGATAACCCACAATGGGCTGAGGCGTCTCAGTGAACTGGGGCTGATAGCGCGATCGCAGCCCTGCCCAGAACTGCTTCACCTCTGTTGTTGAAATGTCTTCCCACAGTTTCGAGTCCCATTCCAGCACAGTCACTTCCTTGCTGGAGGCCCGAGCCTTCCACTGGTCTGTCAACTGGGGCAGATCGCCAAACCAGTCTCCAGCTTTTAGCATCGTGGTCTGGCCGGAGTCTGGCACCAGCCGCACATTTCCAGAAAGAATGAGATATTCCTTGCCTGGGGTTTCAGTAGACCAGATTACTGCACCTAGCTTGTAGGTTTGAGGCTTTGCGTGCTCCTTGACCCGGAGCTGCTGGTCTGGATTCAGCCAACAGAGCGGGGGATCGCTCCACGAAAGGCTGGCTAGGGGGTCAGTGGTTATCATGCGCTCAACCTGGGGTTTAGGGACAATCCAGGGGGGTTAGTGGTGCTGGACTTGAACGACTTCCCGATGGGGAAGCAAAAGAGAGATTACGCCTGGAGTTTTATCGGCAGTTTCTGCATTTTTTCTGCCAACCACTGTTCGAACAGCTCTTCCTGGAGCATCTGAACGATCTGAGGATTCTCCAGTGAGGCAGGCAAAAACTCCTCTACCCGAAACAGTCCCCACCGCTCTTCCATCGTTAGAGGCCCCACCACATCACCGGATCTGGCCGCTTCAATTGCACTACGAAGCATCTCTGGCATGGTTCCGATACTCACCGGCCCCACCATTCCATTCATGACTTTATCATCAGTTAGGGAGTACTCCCGTGCTAGTTGCTCAAACTTTGCACCTTCGGCCAGTTGACTGCGCAGTTCATCGGCTAGTTCCTTATCCTGAACGATAATTCGAGAAATAATTACCCGATCGAGGAATGGCTTGCGCTGCGCAAAAAACTCGTTGAGTTGCGATTCTGCCAGGGTTTCCTTCAGCTTTTGCACTTTAAAGCCCATCGCTACCTGATTGTGAAATGATTCGTAGGTCAGGGCATTGGCTGCTAAAAATTGCTGAAACCGCTGGGGATCGGTTAACTGCTGCTGAAGACGAAAATCAATGACCGATTGTTCGATCGCTGCCGTGTTCACCTGTAAATCAGGCATTTGATTAATTTCTCGTTCAATCACGAACTGCCGCACGATTTCTCCAATAAAGCCTTCTAGCTTGCGCCCGATCTGGAGATAGTTGATGACCTGTTGGGGGGTAATCGGCTGGTCGTCGATCGTTAAAAAAGCGTCAGTCATGGGGAGGGTTATAGAACTAGCTTGTTTATTATGCCCAATCCCTCCGCAGGAAAACGCACCTTTTCAAGGGG
>JBIKWV010000855.1:0-3077 GCA_044356135.1 Elainellaceae cyanobacterium | reverse complement strand
CGGCTTCGCCGCGCCAAGCGAAACCTGGGATTTTATTAAACAGCAGATCCCTAAGACCCCTGCACAAGAGATTTTTAACCTCAAAAGATGCGCCTGCTTCAGGTTCCCGGTAGATTTCTCAGCCGTTCTCCCATGTAGGCCCGATCGCCCAATACCTCCAGCAGTGGCCCATGCTCACCGAACCGCACAACGCTGACCGAGCCTGCCAGGGCGTTGATGCGATCGCGGTAGCGCCCCAGATCAATCCCCAACAGGCTGCACAGCATGATGCGAATGGTGGCTTTGTGCGAAACCACCAGCACATTGCCCCCATCACATTTTTGCTCAATCTCGGCGATTACCAGGGAAGCCCGACTGGCGATCTCAACTGCTGTTTCACCTCCGGTGGGCGGATTCCAGGCGGGTTCGGTCATCCAGCGAATGTAGTCCTCCAGAAAATGCTCCTTGACGTATGAATTGGTCTGCCCCTCCCACTTGCCGTACCGGATCTCCTTGAGTCCGTCCCGCATCTGCATTTCCAGGCCAACAGCCTCACAGAGGGGTTTTGCGGTGGCAATCGTGCGGCGCATGGGGCTGACGTAGGCGGCTGTCCAGGGGATCGCCCTGTAGGTGGCGGCGAACGCTTTCGCCATCTCCATGCCGTTTTCCGTCAGGTCGGGGTCTAGTTCGCCGCAGTAGCCACCCGTCTGGCTGTAGGTTGTTTCGCCGTGACGCAGAAAGTAGAGGGTCAGACTCATAAATTTAGTAGGGCCATCTCCAGTTCAAGATTTCTGGTTTGTCGATTCCGTGTTCGTAAGCATAATTCCGGCATTCAATTTGCATGTTCTTAAATTTCTCCTTCGCGTGTGCGCCAGCAACCTTCAGGCGAGGGACGCGATCGATCACATCCATAGCCAGACTAAAGCGATCGATCTGATTCTGAATTGCCAGTTCCAGCGGTGTATTGATATTACCTTTCTCCTTGTAACCCCGCACATGCAGATTGTCATGATTGGAGCGACGGTAGGTAAGACGGTGGATCAACCAGGGATAACCATGGAAGTTGAAAATAATGGGTTTGTCGAGGGTGAAGAGCGAGTCAAAGTCGCGATCGCTCAATCCGTGAGGATGCTCAGCTTCCGGCAGTAACTTCAGCAAATCCACCACGTTCACAAAACGAATTTTCAAGTCAGGAAAGTACTCCCGCAATAGCACCGTCGCTGCCAGTGCCTCCAGCGTGGGGATATCACCTGCAGTGGCCATCACAACCTCCGGTTCGTAACCCTGATCGGTACTGGCCCACTCCCAGATGCCAATGCCTTTGGTGCAGTGGATAATGGCTGTGTCTATATCCATAAATTGCAGATGCAATTGTTTATCCGACACGATGACATTGACATAATTTTTACTGCGTAGACAGTGATCGGCAACGGATAGCAGGGAATTGACATCAGGCGGCAGATAAATGCGCGTGACTTCTGGACTTTTGTTGACAACCAAATCGATAAATCCTGGGTCCTGGTGGGTGAAACCGTTGTGATCCTGCCGCCACACGGTGGAGGTAATCAGCAGATTCAACGAGGAAACATTGGCGCGCCAGGGGACATGGTTGGCGATCTCCAGCCATTTGCAGTGCTGGTTCACCATCGAGTCGATGACGTGGACAAACGCCTCATAGCTTGACAGGAAGCCGTGCCGACCGCTCAGCAAATACCCCTCAAACCAACCCTCCAGCGTGTGCTCGCTGAGCATCTCCATGACGCGTCCAGTGGTCGAAAGGTAGCTGCCGTCCAGGTCTTCAGGCAGGAACTCCGCCATCCAGGTTTTACCGCCTGCCTCGAAAGTGGCGTTGAGTTTGTTGGAGGCGGTTTCGTCGGGGCCAAACACGCGAAAGGTGGAAGGATTCTGACGCAGAATGTCGCGCAGAAACTCCCCTAACGGTTTCGTGTTTTCGTGTTCAATTTGTCCGGGGTGCTCCACTTTAATGCCGTAGTCCCGGAAATCCGGAAGTCGCAGTGCTTTGCGGAGAATGCCGCCATTGGCATGGGGATTGGCCCCAATGCGGCGATCGCCCTTTGGAGCCAGTTCCCTCAGCTCCGGGATCAATCGTCCCGCCTGATCAAATAATTCCTCCGGGCGGTAGCTTCGCATCCACTCCTCTAAAAGCCGCAGGTTCTTCGGCTCGTCCAGATGGCCAATGGGAACCTGGTGCGATCGCCAGAACCCCTCCACCATGTGCCCATCTACTTCTCTGGGTCCCGTCCAGCCCTTGGGCGATCGCAGCACAATCATGGGATAGCGAAACCGTCGGCTTTCTCCCGTCGTGCGAACTTCCTGCTGGATGCGGTGGATTTCCGTAACGCAGTGATCCAGCGTGGCGGCCATCGCCTGATGCATGGATTCGGGGTCAGAGCCTTCCACAAAAAAGGGCGTGTAGCCATAGCCCCGCATCAGTTCCTCCAATTCATCGTGAGAAATGCGGGCGGGAATTGTCGGATTGTTGATCTTATAGCCGTTCAGGTGCAGAATCGGCAGCACTGTTCCATCACGCAGGGGATTGATGAATTTATTCGAGTGCCAGGCGGTGGCCAGCGGTCCGGTTTCAAATTCACCATCGCCAACGATCGTCGCCACAATCAAATCTGGGTTGTCGTAGGCCACCCCGTAGGCGTGAGAGAGACTGTAACCCAGTTCTCCACCCTCGTGGATAGAGCCAGGGGTTTCTGGGGTGCAGTGGCTCCCCACGCCGCCGGGGAAGGAAAATTGTTGAAACAAATGCTGCATCCCCTGCTCATCCTGACTGACCTCCGGGTAGTACTCCGAGTAGCTTCCCTCCAGGTAGCAGGGACCTAAGAAACCGGGCGCACCGTGACCGGGGCCAACAATCATCATCACATCCTGATCGTATTTCTGGATAATGCGGTTCAGGTGCGCGTAGATAAAGGCAATCCCTGGACTCGTTCCCCAGTGCCCCAGCAGTCGCTTTTTCACCTGCTCAAACGAAATGGGTTGGCGCAGCAGCGGATTTTCCTTCAAGTAAATCATTCCCACGGCCAGATAGTTACAGGCACGCCAGTAGGCATGAATGCACTGCAACT
>JBIKWV010000854.1:0-3081 GCA_044356135.1 Elainellaceae cyanobacterium | reverse complement strand
ACAGCACCAGTCCCCCTGCAGTCATCAATACCACCTGCAACACCGTCAGCGTCAACGGGAACGGGAACAGCGCATACAGCGGCATCCATAGGAAAAAATCAATCACAAAGTGCTGACCCAGATGCACATAGCGCACATTCGGTGCTGCCCCCTGCTCTACCGCCGTCGAAAATCCTGCCGACAGCGTGCCCTGAAACCAGTGACCGTGAATGCTGTTCCAGAACACCTGGTTAAACAGTCCGTGGTCGTGGGTGGCGTACAAATTGAGGTAGCGGTGAACCGATAGGACGAGCGTAATGCTAAAAAAAATCGCGGCCATTACGAGCGCTTGCCGGAAGCCGGGGTGATCTTTCCAGAATGACCGGGGGCGATCGCCCAATATCGGAAATATGGGAGGAGCATTCATAGAGGGGGCACACTGCTACGGACATCGGCAGCAGAGCGCTGGCGAGGAAACGAGTAACAGTGTAACGAATTGTGCGTCTGCTTACGATCTGGGCGCTTCCACAACCACCCTCTGACCATCCCCAATCTGCTCCGTGGGATGCAAAATCACTGCCGCTCCCACCTTCAGCCCCCGGCGCACCTCCGCCACCATCTGGTTGCGCTGGCCAATTTCAACCGTCTGTCGCTGGGCACGGTTGCCCTGCACCCGGAACACGCACCACTCTTGCCCACAGCGAAACAGCGCACTCAGCGGCACCTGAACAGTGTTTGGAGTATCCCAGACCGCAATCCGAGTATCGACGCGGTAGCCGTCCCCAAACCCGGTGGATGACTCCACAAAATCGCCAATAATATTCACTCGCTGTTCTTCCACGCCGAGGGCAGACACTTTGGTAAAAGCAGAAGGTTCTACAATGCGCACTTTCCCACGCACGGGAGCTGCTCCTTCCCCCCGGTCAATCAGAATCAGGTTACCCGGTCGGATTTTGACCGCATCGGTAGACAGCACATCGATCACCAGCTCCAGCTTTGAGGTATTGCCAATCTCCATCAGTGGCGTACCCTCACTGACAAACTGGGCGCTGCGTTGTAACACCCGCAGGACGGTTCCCGCAACGGGCGATCGCATCTCCGTTCGTGTGGCCGTGTCCTGCAACTGCGCCAGTTGGGCTTCGGTGCTGGCAATTCGCGCATCATATACCCGCAGCAGGTAGTCCGGGTCGCTCTCCTGCTGCTGCAAGAGTGCCAGGACCTGCTGGGCTGCTGCCACCTCTGACTGGGCCGCCTGGGCTGCCTGCCGGACCGCCGCCAGTTCCTGGGTGCGGGTACGTTCTGCCAGTTCTGCCTGCTCCTGCGCCTGCCGGGAGATCGCGCCACTGGTCTGCAATGCCTCGGCTCGCTGGCGATCGCGCTGGGCCTGATTCAACGCAACCTGGGCCTGGGTTGCCCGTGCTGCGGCCTGTTGCTGATTGGCGGCAGCGGTGGCAATCCGCGCTCTGGCCTGCTCCAGTGAAGCTGTCTTGGGGCGTTGCGTTTCAGCTCCTGCCCGCTGTGCCCGCCATTCCGAGAGTTGGGCCAGCGCCTGTTGAACGGCAGCAGTCTGCGGCAGGGGGTCAATCTGGGCGACCACCCTGCCTTTTGTTACGGCCTCTCCGGGATTCAGGGTGATGCGGGCCAGTTGACCGTTGACTCCGGCGGCAATGGTAAAGCGATCGCGCACCCGCGTTTTTCCTTCCGCATCGACTGTGACCTGGAGTGGCCCCTGCGTCACCTGCCCCGTTTCAACCTGCACCGGAATCGGACGAAACGCCCACGCAATCAGCAGGGCAACCCCAAACCCGACTCCCAACCAGACCAATTGTTTGACTGGCAGTCGAGGGCGCTTCCTGGGACGACCAGGACGAACGTCTAAACTGGCCTCCTGGTTGGCCTCCAGGGGTGGGCGAGGGAGCTGCTTCATAACCCTTGCCTGAGCAACATTCCCCTCCACTCTAGTAACGAAACATGAGGAAAACTTGAGGATTAAGGGGAATGTAGCGCTTCGCGCTCTAGCAAACCACAGGTTTTTGTGAGAGAGCTGCGTGGGGCACAGCTCTCTCATAAAAACCTATACTGAACGAACCTGACTGGACTTTTGACTATTTTCCCTATAGCGCTGCGAAACGCTCTCGCAGAGGGCGTTTCAAGAAAAATCGGCGCGATTTAGTCAAAAGTCCAGAACCAGAGAACTGCTATAACCCTATTTTGTCAGGCCATCACCTGTTCAGCCACCGATCGCATCTCCTGACTGAAGGGATGATCGGGATAGCGCAGGCAGAACAGATCGCTGCTGGCCAACGCCATGATCTCATCACAGTTGGGAAACAACCCAATCACAGGAACTTCGTAGGTAGCTTCAATCTGCTGGCGCAGCGCAGCAAAGTCCACTGTTTGCAGAATCCGGTTGGCCACCAGCAGGATTTTCGGCACTTTAAGTTTATGGGCTAGACTAACCATGACTGTGGTGCCCTGATAGTCCTGTTGGTCGGGACGCAGAATCACCACGAGACTATCGGAAGTCGCCATACAGAGCAGCGTTTCTTCGTTCAGGCCGGGGTGGGTGTCAATCAAGATGTAGTCCAGATTGAGCGCTTCGATCAGATCGGTAAAACCACTTTTGAGCAGACGCACATCATATTCTTTCTGAAGCATCCGGCTGATGTCTTTTGCACCGCAACTGGAGGGGAGCAAGTAGAGGCGGCCATTCGCTTGCTGGACAATATCGGGGCTAACTTCGCAGATCGTCTCAGCGATCGCACAATTCCCCCAGAGATAATCATTCAGCCGATACGGCAGTTCGTCTGGTTCCACGTTAAACAGGACGTGGATACCGGGCGAGTAAATGCTGATGTCAATGATTGCAACCCGTTGACCTGTGGCTGCGATCGCCGTAGCCAGATTGGCGGTAATGTTAGATTTTCCCGTGCCGCCTCGAAACGAGTGAACCGCCACGATTTTTGCCACAAGTTTATCTCCCTGGGTCCGTATGAACTATCCCACCGCACGGGCGGATGGGGTTTCAATCCCTAATTCCGCCCTGCGCTGAGATTTCTGACGCTTCCTCGCCCCAAGTTGCCGCATACTTCCGCATGAGGT
>JBIKWV010000059.1:0-10948 GCA_044356135.1 Elainellaceae cyanobacterium | reverse complement strand
CTGCTCAAACTGGCGAGAAAAAAGTGCTATGGCACGAAGAACCAGATGGCATTCAAATTATTTGGAGGGGCGAATCTTCTCAAAAAGGTGCCATTGAGGTTGGCGTTCACTTTGGCACAGCATGGGTTTTTGCCCGTAAAACCGGTTTCGATTTTGATGCCTGGTACCACGTAGCTGGGGTTGTTACATCAAATACCCTGCAACTGTTTGTCAATGGAGAACTCCAGCATACAGTTTCTGTTACAGCCCAACCCTTGGTAAACAGCAGTAAGCCCTGGCGTTTAGCCAGATGGAATAGTTCAGGCTTTGACTTTAAGGGGCAAATTGCTGAACTACGAATCTGGTCAGTGGCCCGGACCATCGAGCAAATTAGAGCGACTTTGTATGACCATTTAAGCGGCAATGAACCAGGACTGGTCGGCTACTGGCGGCTGGACGAAGGAACAGGACAAATTGCTTCAGATACTTCAAGTCGAAGGCATCAGGGCTTGATCGTTAGCGCCCGCTGGGTTGAGCTACCAAGACCTATCGGCCATGAGCATATTACCCAGGCTTTAAACACAAAAAATATTCCAGCCAACTTGAGGGTCGAAATTGAAAAACGGCATTCTCCATTGCAGATGCCCGTCAACATTTCGCAGCAGGATGAAGGCTGGATTATTCGTGATGAATCTGCTCCTAATAAAGTCTTTTCGGTTCAGCCCACTGGGCAGAATCAGTTCCGAATTGATTCTGACTTCCAAAGTGCAATCACAGCTACTCTGACCAGGTTGACGACCCAACAAAACGCTCTGGAAAGCACGCATTCCCCTGGATACAGGCTGTCTCTGGTCAACTTACCTGAGGTTGATCGTTTTTTTTCCACAGCGTCTCTTTCCCTGGAAACTAGTTCGGCCAGAGAGTTTGACTCGCTCTCATTCTCCCCAGAGACCCCGATTCCTCCTCAAGATCTCGAAATTGATTACCTGGCAAGAGACTACAGCAGTTTTCGGCAACTGATGCTCGATCGCCTTTCCGTCTTGATGCCCCACTGGAAAGAGCGCCATCCGGCGGATTTGGGAACGGCTCTGGTAGAAGTGCTGGCCTATGCGGGCGATCGCCTCAGCTACTATCAGGACGCTGTCGCCACGGAAGCCTATTTAGGAACCGCTCGCCGCCGCATTTCAGTCAAACGCCATGCCCAACTGCTCGATTACCGCATGCATGAAGGGTGTAACGCCCGAACCTGGGTTCACATACAGGTTTCGGCTGATAGCAAAGATCCATTGCCTGCTGGCACGCGCCTGACCACCAGAGCTGGCGAAAGGACTGAAGCCAGCCTTTCGTCGGCAGATTTTCAGGCTCTCAAGCCCCAACTCCAGGTATTTGCAACCCTGCATCCCCTGGAGCTGAAGCATGCCCATAACCAACTGCCCTTTTACGATTGGGGCGTTGAAGAATTTTACTTGCCTGTAGGGACTACCAGTGCCACATTGAATGGTTCCTTCCCAGACCTCCAACGGGGAGATGTGTTGATCCTGGAGGAAATGTACAGCCCGACCACCGGGCAGTTGAAGGATGCCAGCATCAAACACCGCCATCCAGTGCGCATTACCCAGGTGCTCTCCCAGGGTTTAACGGATCCGCTGCACAATTCTGTCCCCCTGACTCAGATTGAGTGGGCGATCGCAGATGCCCTCCCGTTCCTTCTCTACATTTCAAAGCGGATTGGGGAACAGGTGATCAAATCCATCAGCGTAGCCCGTGGCAACATTGTCCTGGCGGAACACGGTCAGCAAGTGATGGAGGAAGAACTGCCCAGGGTGGGCGATCGCCAGCGGTACCATCCCCGATTGCAGCAGCCCGATCTGACCCATGCCGTTCCTTACCACCATGCCCAGGCTCAAACCCAACCCGCCAATCTGGCGCTGGTGCAAGACCCCCGACAGGCAATTCCGATGATTAACCTGCAAGGGGCTGGAGAAACCTGGTGGGCGCAGCGCGATCTGTTGCGTAGCGATCGCTTTGCCAGGGATTTTGTGGTGGAAACCGAAAGCGATGGTTTTGCCTACCTGCGGTTTGGTGACGGCACTCGAGGCAGGCAACCCCAGCCCAATGTTCCCCTAACGGCGACCTATCGAGTGGGTAGAGGTACGCGAGGCAATGTCGGACAGGGGGCGATCGCCCATCTCATCACCCCTGATCCTGCCGAACGCTCCATTACCCTGGTGCGTAACCCCCTCCCGGCCCAGGGCGGCACCGACCCAGAAACCATAGAGCAGGTGCGTCTCTATGCGCCGCAGGTATTCCGGGCAGAGCAGCAGCGCTGTATTACCGCTGAAGACTACCGACGAATTGCCGAACGCCACCCTGAAGTGCAACTGGCCGCTGCTATTCTGCGCTGGACAGGTAGTTGGTACACCGCTTTCATTGCCGTCAAGCGGCAGGACAGCAGGCCCGTTGACTCTGCCTTTCAACACACCCTGGGGCAGTTTTTGGAACCCTATCGGCTGGCGGGCTATGGCCTGGCCATTGTCCCCCCTCGCTATGTGCCCCTGGACATTGCTTTAACCGTGAAACTGGCGGCGGGATTCTTTGCCAGCACCGTCAAAAAATCCCTGACGGAAGCGTTTAGCAACGCTGATCTCCCCAACGGACAGCGGGGCTTTTTCCATCCGGATCGCTTGACCTTTGGACAATCCGTTTACCTCAGTCAAGTCATTCAGGCGGCGATGCAGGTGGCCGGGGTAGCGGGGGTCTATCTGCCAGGGCAGAATGGCTCCCCGCAGATTAAGTTTCAGCGATGGGGGGCAGCGGCTCAGGACGAACTTGAAACCGGCAGAATTGCTATCGGCCCCCTGGAAATGGCCTACCTGGACAATGCTTCCAGGGAAACCAACAGTGGCCGCATTACCTTTCACCTGGAGGGGGGACTATGACGACTGACCCTGCAAAATTCAATTCCACTGCCTCCCCCCAACGCAACCCTCCAGGGCTGGATGCGATCGCCTACCGCTACGGCACCCACGTCACGGTGTTTCAGCGGCTGTTGGCTCGCCTGCATCAGCAGGAAACACCGATGCAGAAAACGGGTGAACCAAACCGTCCATTGCAGACGCTATCGTTGGGCGATCGCAGCGATCCGGCCCTGGCCCTGCTCGATGCCTGGGCCACGGTGGCCGATGTGGTCAGTTTCTATCAGGAACGCATCGCCAATGAGGGATATTTGCGAACCGCGATTGAGGATCGCTCCATTCTGGAACTGTCTCGTACCATTGGCTATGACCTGAGACCAGGCGTCGCCGCCACCACGCCCCTGGTGTTTACCGTCGAAGATGCCCCTGGCTCAGAAACTGCCGTACTGGTACCCCAGGGGACTGCCGTACAGAGCATTCCTACCCGACCAGGGGATGTGCCCCAAACCTTTGAAACCTCAGCCGACTTGCTGGCCAGGGTCGAGTGGAATGTGCTGACGCCCCGATTAGAACAGACATTTACCCCCTCACCGATTGAGGCCAAAGCACTGAAGCTGCGGGGCACCAGCACCCAACTTCAAGCAGGTGACACGAGTTCGCTTGTTGCTAAAGAGCACAGGACTGAGCGAGTTAACCTGACGATCACCACTGTAGATCTCAACTTTGATAAGGGGTTTACTCAAATTGGATGGAGCGACGAACCCGACTCCATTCCTGACAGTCCTGAAATCTTTGTGTTTCGCCAGAGAGCCGCCCTTTGGGGCAATAATGCCCCAACATCACAGGTCGTGACCTTCGAAGGGGATGGCACAATTTCTAGTGGCAAAAAGCCTGATGGCACTTCTGACCTGACAATCATATTAGGCAGCAATACTCTCTTTTTCAGTCAATTCAACATTGGTGACATCCTTGTTGTCGGCACACATCTGAGACGAGTTAGTACAATCACAAGCGACACATCGCTTACCGTCGAACCAGCTTTCCCTGCGGCCTTAGCAGCAGGAACGCGATTTAGTGTCATCCGCCTCACCCCAGCTATTCCTAAACCCATTATCCAGGGTACGTGCATCGATTTAGACTCTGTGTATCCCAAAGTATTACCCCAAAGCTGGATACTGTTGAGTCAACCCGATACGACTGATAATTCTCAATCCAATCGTTCTACGTTGAAGAAAAGGCTTTGTAAAATTATCGATGCTTTTACTGTCTTTCGACCAGAAGCTGGATTAACAGGTAAAATTACTAGACTTGTGATCGATACAGTACTGAATGCGGATGAGTTTGACCCACACCAAACCACGGTATTGCTGCAAAGTGAGTCACTGGAACTATTCCAAGTCCCCGGAATTGAATCTTCGATTCAGAGTAACAACTCCAAAACCACCATTGCACTCGATCGCCTCATTCCCCATTTCCTATTAGGGCAGCCCATCATTTTAAGCGGGACTAAAAAGCAGAAGCCTTGCAGCGAAATAGTTACCGTAGAAAGCCTGAGCGATGCCGATGGGCACACCACCATAACCCTCCAGGAAGACCTTTCCCCTGTTCCTGATTACGATCCTTTAACCCTTAAAATCTATGGCAATGTGGTTCTCGCCAACCACGGCGAAACCGTAGCCACTGAAGTGCTTGGTAGCGGCGATGGCAGTAAAAACAACCAGCGCTTTAAGCTGAAAAAGCCGCCCCTTACCCATATCTCAACCACTACCTCCACGGGCATTCAAAGTACCCTTAAGGTCTACGTCAACCAGGTGCTCTGGCAGCAGGTACCGTCTCTGCACAATCAAGATGCTCTCAGCCATTGCTATGTGGTGCAGACCGATGAACGGGGACAAACCGAAATCATTTTTGGCGACGGTATTCAAGGGGCACGCTTGCCTACGGGCCAGGAGAATGTGCGGGCTACCTACCGCAGCGGCATTGGCCAGGTGGGGGAAGTTAAAGCCGGATCGCTGATCCTCATGCAGAATCGTCCTCTGGGCATTCGGGAAGTGACCAATCCCTTCCCCGCAGGGGGAGCAGCAGACCGCGACACCGCAGAACTGACCCGCCAAAATGCGCCCCGCACGGTGCTCACCCTGAACCATGTAGTCTCCTTGCAGGATTTTGAGCACTTTGCCCGCAGCTTTGCCGGGGTTGGCAAAGCTCAGGCCACCCAGATCTGGACGGGGGAATTGCGGCAAATTTTTATTACCATTGCCGATGCTGATGGTCAGGTGGCACCGCCAGTCCTGTGTGAGACGTTGAGAGATGCGATCGCCGCCGCCGGCAACGGTCTACAACCTGTGCGTGTCGAGTCCTTCGTTCCGCAAGAGGGCTGGTTTAACCTGGCAGCAAAGGTGTTGGTAGACAATCGCTATCGGTTTGAAATCGTTGAAGCACACATTAGACAAACATTGAGTCGGTTCTTCAGCTTTGCAGGGCGCGAGTTTGGCCAGGGGGTTGCCGCTTCAGAGGTGATCCAGATTATTCAATCCATCGAAGGCATCATTGCGGTTGATTTAGATGCCCTTTACATGGCTAACCAATCACAACAACTCCAGTCGTTCCTGCCCGCTGAGTTAGCTCGTTGGGACAGTGGGACCGCAAAACCCGCCCAGATGTTATTGTTAAACCCTGAAATAGGCGGGGTTCACCTGGAGGCATGGGTATGAATCAACAAACTACCGAACGCCTTTATCACCTACTCCCAGCTATTTACCGCCAGCGGGATGCTGCCCAGGGAGAACCTCTGCGGGCGCTGCTTGCCGTGATGGAAACAGAACTCCAGGCGATGGAGGCCGACATTGAAGGGCTGTACGAGAACTGGTTTATTGAAACCTGCGAAGAGTGGGTAGTTCCCTACATTGCCGATCTGCTGGGCATCAGTAACCTGGGCGATCAGGAAAGCACTCGCTTGAGCCATCGTGCCTATGTGGCTAATACCATCGCCTACCGCCGCCGTAAGGGAGTGACCGCGATTCTGGAGAGCGTCACCCTGGATGTAACGGGCTGGCGATCCAGAGTGGTCGAAATGTTTGACACCGTAAGCGTGACCCAGTCCATTAACCATGTGCGTTCTGACAAAGGCCGCACGATGGATATTCGCAACAAAGCTGCCCTGGAGCAGTTAAACTTGCCCTTTGATATCGCGTCTTACACCGCTGATGTGCGTCGCATTAATTCGCCTTACGCGATTCGGGGCAAAGCCAACGTTTTGAATGTGGGGCTGTTTATCTGGCGGTTGCAAAGCTATCCTATTCATTGTGGGCAGGCTGGTTCAGCGCAGGCAGAGTGCTACACCTTTCATCCCCTGGGGCGAGATATGCCCCTGTTCAATCGCCCCCAAACAAAGACCGACATTGCCCAGCGCACCGATGTTGTTCATTTGCCTGTGCCGATAACCTTTGAAGCCTTCGCCGCTGATTTGCAGGAGTACAGCACCCAAAATGCCGGAAAATCAGCCGACCAGGGATCACTGAACACTGCATTCTATGGCCCCGATCGCAGTTTCCACATCATCTTAGACAATCTGCCATTACTCCCCAGTCAGATAGTCAGTCGGCGGTTAGAGCCTTGGCCAGACACCAGACCAGAAGCAGGAGCAGTCTGGGTGGATGTAGAGCGGGGTCGTTTAGTGGTGCCGACTTCTAGAGATGGGCAGTCTTCATCCGGGGTAGAAGTGAGTTACGGCTACGGCTTCAGCGGAGATCTGGGCGGTGGTCCCTACGATCGCCACCAAACTCTTGCGGATAGTACGATTCAGGGAATCTGGTTCCAGCCCATCAAGGGCGGCGGCGGTCTACAAAGTGCTCTGGAAGACTGGCAAACTTCTGCCGAACCTAGAGGTGTGCTGCGAATTCAGGACAATGGGATCTACACCAGTGGTAACAGCCACACTCCATCGATTACCATCCCTCTGCCCTCAACTAGCCAACTCACCCTGGAAGCCGCCGATGGGGTTCGCCCTGCCCTCCAAGCATCTGATGTGACCGTGGCTGCTCCAGACACCGGGGCAACCCTCACCCTAAATGGGCTGCTGCTGGAGGGCACCCTCATCCTGCATGGCAAACTCACCCTGACCCTGACCCATTGCACCGTATTAGGAGGGGTTAAGGCGGCCCAGGGAGCAAAGGTACAGCTCATCATTACCAGTAGCATTGTGGGACCCATCCGCCTGCCCGACCAGCAAGCTACCCTCACTATTACCGACAGCATTATAGATAGCCGCCCCGATGCTGCAACCCTGGCAGAAAAAGCAGAGGTGTTTGCGATCGCCGTCGACTCCACCAATGCTCCAGGCCCCCTCACCACCCTGGAGAGAACGACAGTCTTTGGCTCTGTCAACGTGGGTGAGCTAGCCCTGGCCTCCAACGTCATTTTTACCTCGCCTATGACCGTTTATCGTCACCATGCAGGCAGTTTTCGCTTCAGTTATGTACCCACGCAGTCTACAACCCCCGGTCGATATCGCTGTCAGCCTGATTTAGCCCTGGAAAACGCAAACCATGACGAGGCACAATCCTTACGGTTGCACCTTACTCCCCGATTTACCAGCGTGGCCTATGGTGAACCGGGCTATGCCCAGCTCAGCCAGCAGTGCCCTGACGCAATTGCCACTGGGGCAGACGATGGCTCTGAAATGGGGGCTTTTCACCTCCTGCACCAGCCCCAACGACGGGCTTACCTGAAACTCAACCTGGAGGAGTATGTGCCCTCTGGTTTAGACGTCGGTGTTTTCTATATCTCCTGAACCCTTAGATTATTCCTGTTGTGAGGCCACTATGAAAGGCGACTTCTCCCGGTTTACGTTTGACCCTAAAAATCGCTACAGCCGCGTTCTGATGCAGCAGGGGCGGGTACAGCTCGATGCCGATTGGAATGAGCAACTCGACATTTCAGCCCATCGAACGGAGACAGAGATCACCGACTTTATCGGCCAGAGCGGTGCTCCAGAGAGTCCCAAAGATCCCAGTGGTCAATCGACCAGTTTCAGAATTACTGCAAATAAGAATGAAATCTCTATTGGCGCAGGACGCTACTACGTGGAGGGAATGCTGTTTGAAAATGCCGGGGAGGTTAAGTTTTCCGAACAACCCGACAATTTGAAGGCAGCCCTGGAGACCGATCCTGGCATTTATTTGGCCTACCTTGATGTCTGGCAACACCACGTTACCGCGCTGGAAGTTCCGACCATCCGGGAGGCTGCCCTGGGCGGAGCCGATACAACAACGCGGGTCAAAAATGTCTGGCAGGTTAAGCTTCACAAGCTGGGAGAGCTAGAGAAGGAGACCGAAATTCAGAATGAGGTCAACAAATACACTGCTTCTACCTGGCAACCCGCCTGGGAAGCAGCGATTAGCGGAGGCGAATTAACGGTCGATCACACTCCAGGAGCAATCACAGAAAATCAGCTTTACCGGGTAGAAATTCATCAGGGCCATAAAGATAACAAAACTACCGCTTCCGGCCAGGTTAGTTTTAAGTGGTCGCGGGATAATGGTGCGATCGCAGCCCAGGTTGAAGCCATTAATGACACCATCATCAAAATCCGCCCCTTCGGTCAGGACCCTCACCTTGCCTTTCCTGTAGGCACCCTGGTTGAGGTCAGCAACGAAGCCGCGGCTTTGCGGGGTCAGCCCGGTTTTTTGGCTACAGTACAGACGGTACAGGGCAATCAATTGACCGTAGCATGGAGTACATCTAACTCTGGGAAACCTGACAATATTGAGCATGGCGTAGTTCGCCGATGGGATTCCAAAGAGGCGATTAAGATAGGCGATTCCAGTAAGATCCACGATTTAGAACAAAGTATTAAAGTCAGTTTTACGGCCAACAAGCGCTATAAAACGGGTGACTACTGGCTCATTCCTGCCCGCGCCTTAACGGGTAGTATCGAGTGGTCAGCCAAACCTCACGGAATAAAGCACCGCTATTGCAGCCTCGCCCTCTTGAAGCGCACAAACAATGAGTTTGCTGTTTTGGCAGACTGCCGCTCTATCTTCAAACCCATTACGTCAGGGTTACTCAGCAAAGCAGGCGACACCATGAGGGGGGATTTGACGATTGACAGAAACCTTTTTGTCACTGGCGAAAGTATTCTATCTGGAAAACTAACAGTAAATAATCAGGTTGAATTGAAAGGTGCAAATTCTCCAAGCCAAATTGGCTTAACAGTAAATGCTCAAGGCAATGTTGGTATTGGTATGACTACACCTGTGCAGCGGCTTGTGATTGGTGGAACAGGTAGAGTTGGAATCGGTTTCAATAATAATAGTCAAACTGCTGCATTGGCCATCAATGGTAATGTTGGCATTGGAACAATTAACCCATCTGAGACTTTAGAGATCAAAAGGACTGGAGGAGATTCAGGACAGACGCAGAAGCTAAACTTCATATCATTGTTAAATGATGGTGGAGGAGCCAGTCAGGAGAGTTGTATTGTCTGGAAAAATGGAGCCAATTCAAGGGTGGCAGCAGCGATCGCCTCACGCCCTGGTGCAGGATATAACGCAGGTGATTTGCGGTTTCAAACTGCAAAGGATGGAACACTTAGCGATCGCATACTGATTAACAGCGAAGGTAATGTTGGCATTGGGACAACAGCTCCTAAAAGCATGTTATCAGTGGCAGGAGGAGTGGCGATCGGCTCTACTTATGCTACTGGAAACAACACTGCATCAGATGGCCAGCTCATCGTTCAAAATAAACTAGGAATTGGAACAATTAACCCGTCTGAGACTTTAGAGATTAAAAGAACTGGAGGAGATTCAGAACCGACCCAGAAGCTAAACTTCATATCATTGTTAAATGATGGTGAAGGAGCCAGTCAAGAAAGTCGTATCGTTTGGAAAAACGGAAGCACTCCAAAGATAGCAGCAGCGATCGCCTCACGCCCTGGTGCAGGATATAACGCGGGTGATTTGCGGTTTCAAACTGCAAAAGATGGAACACTTAGCGATCGCATACTGATTAATAGTGAAGGTAATGTTGGCATTGGTACAACGGCTCCTAAAAGCAGGTTATCAGTGGCAGGAGGAGTGGCGATCGGTTCTAGTCTTGCAAGCACTAAAACGGCCCGTGAAAACAGCCTCCTTGTTGAGGGAGATATTGCCTTTCAAGGGATGCTGGGGAGAAATCTTAAACTGACACGTTCTTCTACCAATTTAGTAACCGTGGCTATAGAATCAATAGGAGAATCCTCGCTGTATATTGTGCCTATTCAGCTCAAGAAACCAGATAAATTAAGAATTCAATTTAGCCGATCAATAGATGACGTAATCGGATGGAATATCTCTATCATACCAAGTTTACCACCTTACGATTCTGCACAACCAGGATCTCCTCCTGAGGTTCAACCTTCGGGCAATTATCCGTTTGAAGTAGGCACTTATCTACCTGTATTCGAAACAAACTACCAGCAACGTGAAAATCATATTATGCTGTCTTTCTCCTGGGAGATATGGCGTTGGAATTCACTACAGTTGGTTTCGTTTTTTCTTATCATCGGTAAATCTTTAACTTGTCCGTAATGAAGTAAAAATTTCGGCAACGGCTAACTAATTTATGTCAAACCTTGCTTTGTATCAGGGGGGCATTCGCATGTTAAAAGAAGTGTTGAGTGAAATGCCTGAAGAAGACACTCCAATAAAGCCTGATTTTTGCGAGGGGCCGATCGCCATCCCCAACCCACAGTCAAGGGCGATCGCCTCTCTATGTCCACCATTGTCTCTAATCGTCTAATACAGTCATTCTTAACAGTCTGACAAATGGTAAAAGCTGAAGCCTGCTTCCAAACTCTTTCAGCTAGGATATGCTTTGTATAAGTTTAAAGTGGGGCGATCGCCTACTAAATTAGATAAACTGTTCAAACTCCTACTATCATTTCCGAAACTTAACCTTAAAAAAGGATAAACAACATGCAAGAACGACTTCAGCAACGCTTACAAACCCTCAAGACTGAATTTGAGTCAGGTCAAAGAATGCTGGCAGATCTAGAGGAGAAACAAGCGAAT
>JBIKWV010000853.1:0-3085 GCA_044356135.1 Elainellaceae cyanobacterium | reverse complement strand
AGGGTAATGAGTCCCCTATTACAGCAGGTATTGCAAGAAATTGAGCAACTCACCCCAGAAGAACAACTGGAGGTCATCAGCCATGCAACAGAGCAATTGAAGCGGCGAACACTGCCGCAAAACAAACCGAAACGGAGTTGGCGGGAATTGCGTGGGATCGCACCTAATTTACTAGGTGGACAGGATGCTCAGGAATGGGTTAATCAATTGCGCGGTGAGTGGGATGAGCGGGAAAAAAAGATTTTTGAGGGGTTATGAAGCTTGAAACCGCTTTGTCTCAGGTAAGTCGATTATTTCTAGACTCTGCCCCAGTTATTTATTATATTGATACGCATCCTGTCTACTCTACGGTCATAGATGAGGTGTTCAACTGGATTGAGTCCACTTCAATTCGCATCGTCACCTCTCCAGTGACTCTGACAGAGTGCCTGATCTTGCCAATACGCCAGAATAATCTAGCTCAACAGAATTTGTTTACTGATATTATTACGTCTCCAGATACTGCTGACTTTGTCGAAATTACCGCTGCGATCGCCAGAAGCACTGCCGAAGTTCGGGCAAAGTACAACCTGAAACTCCCCGATGCCTTGCAAGTTGCGATCGCCTTGGAAGCGAGTTGTGAGGCTCTACTAACCAACGACGCTCAACTGAAGCGAGTGACCGAATTGCGGATTCTGGTCATTGATGAATTAGAGCGATGAGAAGATGATCCACGTTTGTCACCGTTTGATCTAATCAGGATCCAATCAGACAATCACAATCGCCTCAATCAAAGAATTTCAACAATTGCTAGACCAGCCTCCCCAGGCTGATGAATCCTTCCAGAACACTTGAGAATCTATTTCTCAGACCAGCTACCAACGATCGCCACCTCCGCCTTTACTGGCACCTTCCTCAAATACTGCTGCCCCGCCTGCTCCATCACCTGCTGAAGCACCTGCGTTGCCTGTTCCGCTGTGCCCTCTGGAGCCTCCAGCAATATCTCATCATGCACCGTCGCAATCAACTTGGCTCCGGTTTCCCTCAGTGCAAATGGAAGCCTTGCCAGAGCTGCTTTAGTAATATCGGCTGAGGTGCCCTGAACGGGAGTGTTCAGTAGCTCGGTCAGCTTTGGCTCCTCCTGCCAGCGACGCAGACGACCCCCGCTGTGTGGCGAGCAAGCGACACCCATCGTCCGCATCTCCCTGGGCAGCTTTTTCCGAATGGCGTTGTGCCACCGGGCGATCCCCTGGTACGCCTCAAAGTATCGCTTGCGAAAGGTTTCTGCCTGCTTCAGGCTCATCTGCACCCCGTAATTGTTGTAGGCGTACTCTGCCAGCCCCTTTGCCCCCATCGCGTAGATCAAGCCGAAGTTGACGGCTTTAGCTGCCTGTCGCTCGGACTTCTCCACCTGATCCAGGGATTTCTCAGCGATCAGTGCTGCCGTGAGCCGATGCAGGTCTTCATCGTTCTGGTACGCTTCAATCATGCGGCGATCGCCACTCAGCTCTGCTGCCACCCGCAACTCTATCTGCGAGTAATCCGCCACCACCAGTCGGTAACCCGGAGCTGGGATGAAGCAACTGCGAAAGATTTTGTCTCTGGGGATCTGTTGCAGGTTGGGGTTACGACAGGACATTCGCCCGGTAGCAGCGCCAATCTGGTGATAGTCGGGGTGAATGCGCCCGGTAATCGGGTGGACGTGTTTCGGCAGGCTACTGGCAAACGCCTGGACTGCTTTTGCCGCCTTGCGGTAATCCAGCAACGCTCTGACAGGTGGATGCTCCTCAGCCAGGGGAATCAGGGAGAGTTTGCTGGTGTTCTCCACTGGCACACCCATCTGCTGCAAAGCATCCAGCACCTGCTGCTGGCTATCCAGATTCAACGACGCTTCGTGTCCTAAAAAATCGAGCTGGGCGTTGAGCAAAGCGGGTTCAAGCTGCTGTCGTAACCCATCCGCCAGTTGGTCTCGCTTCTGTTCCAGCTCCTGTCGCAGCACTGCCCAACGGGAGAGGTCCAGCAGCATCCCATTCAGCTCCATCTGGGCGATCGCCTCCAGACAGTCAAATTCCAGCTTGGCAGTTTCCACCAGGCGGGCGTTCTTCAGCCTGGGTTTCATCACGTCTCGCAGTCGCAGGAGGATTGCTGCGTCTCGCGCCGCATACTCCATTTGCTCCGGTGATAGATGCGGATTACTCCAATCACTTCGTTGCTGTTCTTTGGGGAGGTCTTCACCCAAATACACCTTTGCCAGTTCTGCCAGGTTGTAGCTGTGCGATCGCAGTCCCGCATCCAGTAATTGAGCTGCCAGCATCGTGTCGAACAGCTTCCCACCAACTGGCAGTCCAGACTGATGCAGAAATTTCAAGTCAAACTTGGCGTTCTGCAGAACTTTGATCGGCGTGCCCTGAAGTAACTCTCGCAGAGGCGTTAGCGCATCCTTCTGAACTTTGAACAGATCTATGACGAGAACCGGATAATTCTCAGCAGCAATCTGGACGAGACGAATGCGATCTTTAAGGGGATCAAGCCCGGTGGTTTCGGTGTCGATGGCGATCGCCTGACAATCCTCCAGCGGTTTCAACACTGCATCAAGCTGTGACCCATCCTCGACCAACTCATAAGTCACGCCAGGGCTTGCTCCAAGATCCTCGGTTAGCGCGGAAGCATCTTCTGGAACCCCAGCGATCACGCTCTGATCGTAACTCTGAATAGCTTGTGGAAGCAGCATTAAACAATCAGAATCAATCGACTTCAATCCAGAAAACTTCTCACTGCGACACCAGACACACCAGATATTTTGATGTTGTCGATAGACGTTAAAACACATTTCCTGGATTGTCAGCACTGCGTCAGCCGGAATACCCGTAGGAATGTTTGACGCACCAGGACGTAGAACAACTGACTGACCAACCTCAAACCCAGAAGGATGACCAGCAACTACAGGATGTTCAACCGAAATCTCAGGTTCGGGAGAGTGATAAAGTTCATTCAGCTGAGGCTTTTCATTGTTGTCAGCCGCCGCTTTCAATACAGCCTGCGGACTGACTTGCAGCTGGTCTTTACTTCTGGCATTCAAAGGCTCCGAAACAGTTCCCTCAGCGAC
>JBIKWV010001063.1:0-3086 GCA_044356135.1 Elainellaceae cyanobacterium | reverse complement strand
CGGAGCGGGCCGTGGAAATCGCCCGTGACCTGGCGGCGCTCGGCGAGGACGTGCTGATGTGCGGCGCGTTCGACGACGCCTGCCAGGTCGCCTCCGTGCTGGCCACCTCCGCCGCCACGCCGGGGGCCGTCACCCAGGCGGCCTGCCGGGCATCGCTGACCGACCTCGCGCAGTCTGCCGCCCTCGCCTCGGCAGCCTCCGTGCTCGGAGAACTGGATGGTCCCTCCGCCGACGCCTTCTCCCGGTGCTGCGGCGTGCTCGGGCCCCGCTCGGCCAGTGCGCTTGCGCCGGCGCTTTCCGGCGATGCCGACGGGGCGGCGTGGACGCGCGCCGCGGCGATCGTCAGCGGCTTCGGCGAGGCGGCCGTCGCGCCGCTCGCCGCGCTGGCCGACGCCGCCGGCTGGCGGGCGCAGTGGAGTGCGGCGGTGCTGCTCGGCCGGACGCACCACGCCAGCGCCGTGGCGCCGCTCCAGGCGTTGATGCGGCGCGGCGACACCCGCGTCACGCGCGCCGCCATCGCCGCGCTCGCAGGCATTGACGATGCCGCCGCCGGCCAGGCGCTCCAGCAGGCACTCGAGGCCGCCACCGACGAGAATCGCGCGGCCATCCTGGACGCCGTCGTCAGCACGGGGGACCGTCGCGCGGTCCCGCTGCTCTGCCGGATGCTCGAAGGCGCCGATCCGTTCGGCGCCGCGCACCCGGTGGTGCTGGCGCTGGTGAAGGCCCTCGGCCGGCTGAAGGACGACCGCGCGGTGCCGGCGCTGACCGCGACCCTGCTTCGGAGGAAGCGCTTTGCCCGCGCGCGGCAGCGCGCGCTCAAGACCGGGGCGATTCAGGCGCTGCGGGCGCTCGGCACACCGGACGCGCTCGAGGGACTGGCG
Source organism: Elainellaceae cyanobacterium (assembly GCA_044356135.1). Taxonomy (GTDB): domain Bacteria; phylum Cyanobacteriota; class Cyanobacteriia; order Elainellales; family Elainellaceae; genus CAZVXA01. Next base: position 2,205 of record JBIKWV010001063.1, on the reverse strand, counting down.
CAGGCCGCGAAGGCCGACCGCCTCGTCCGCAAGCTCGCGGAGGTGCGGCCATGACCAGAAACCCGCTCGACCTCGTCCGACAGCTCGCCGCGGCCGTGCGCGCGGCGGATCTCTACGCCGTGTCGCATCCGATCCGCCGCAACGCCGTGGCGGCCTTCGCGACCAGCAGCCAGGAGTGGCTCTCGGGCCAGCCGCAGGTGGTCATCGGCTGTCTGGGCGACGACCTCGTGGTCGACGACCGCCGGCTCGGCAAGGGCTCCGCCTCACTCGTCGGGTTCGTGCGCTCGCTGCGGGACCGCGAGATCGAGAAGGTCACGGTGCATCGCGGTGCCACCGCGGAGGATGTCCACGCGCTGGTCGCCGAGCTGGCCCGACGCGGCGCCTCTACGGGCGTCGATGAGCGGCTGGCTAAGCTCGGCATCCGCCGGATCACCGTGGGACGGCTCTCCGTGCCGGAGGCGGCGGAGGACAGCGCCGGCATCGAAGCGGCGCGCCGCATCTACGGCACGGCGGTGTCCTCGGCGGAAACCCTGTGGCAGCAGGCGCAGGCCGGCGATGCGCCGGACCCCGGCATGGCGCGGCAGATCATCGACAGCCTCGCCAACATCGTGAACCAGGACCGTACGTCGCTGATGGCGCTGACGGCCCTGAAGAAGTACGACAACTACACCTTCACCCACATGGTGAACGTGGCGGCGCTCTCCATGGCGCAGGCACGCGCGCTCGGCATCGAGGGTCCCCTGCTCCGTGAGTTCGGGTTCGCGGCGCTGATGCACGACATCGGCAAGGTCCAGACACCGCTCGAGATCCTCAACAAGCCGGGCAAGCTCGAAGGCGAGGAATTCCGGATCATGCAGCGTCACGTCGTGGATGGCGCGCACATCCTCCGCCGCACGCCGGAGATGCCGGCCCTGGCGCCCATCGTCGCCTTCGAGCACCACCTCAAGCAGGACCTCTCGGGCTACCCGGAGAAGATCGGCCACCGGGATCTGAACCTCTGCACGATGATCGTCAGCATCGCCGATGTCTTCGACGCGCTGCGCAGCAACCGGCCGTACCGGGAAGGCATGGCGAGCGTCCGCATCCGCGCCATCATGGGCAAGCAGGGCGATCCGGCGTTCAACCAGATCCTGCTGCGTCGGTTCGTCACGCTCGTGGGGCTATTCCCCGTCGGCACGCTCGTCTCGCTGAACACGAACGAAGTCGGCGTGGTCAGCGCGGAGCATCCGGAGGATCCGTTCCGGCCACAGGTCAAGATTCTCGTGGACGCACGGGGTGAGCGTCTGGAGACGCCGCTGCTCGTCAACACCTGGGAGCGCGACTCGCGCGGGGAGCACCCGCGCGCCGTGGTCGAGGCCATCGATCCGGACAGCCTCGACATCGACCCGCTCACCGTCCTCGCGTGATCCGCCACGTCCACGCCCGCCCGGCGCCGGCACGCATCTGGGATACTGGGCACCAATGCTTCCGCGCTGGGCGCTGACCGTCGTCGCTGCCGGCGGCCTCACGGCCGTCCTGTTGACCGGGCAGGAGCCCGCCGCGCCGTTGTGGCTCGACACGCCGGGGCTCCCCGCGATCGACCGTGGCCTGCGTGAATGGGAGTCACGGCGCGGGCCCGGCCGGTCCGGTCGCGCGGTCACACGCCCGGACGCGCCGGACACCGGTCCGGTCGCGCAAAGCGTGATCGTCCGCTTTCGCGAGGACGCGCCGACCGATACGCGCCTCCGCACGCTCTCCGCCGTTCGAGGCACGCGCGCCCCCCGGCCCTCCTGGTCGGACTTTGAGATCGTCCAGCTTCCGGCGGGCTCGGACCCGGAAGCCGTGGCCACGGCACTCTCCGCACGGCCGGACGTCGACTGGGCGCAGCCGCGCTACCGGGTCGCCGAGCGCTTCGTGCCGAACGACCCGCTGTACCCGCGGCAGTGGAACTTCCAGGCCCTGGACATGGAGCGCGCGTGGGACATCAACCGCGGCGCCTCCTCACAGATCATCGTCGCGGTACTCGACTCCGGCCTGGCGTATCGCGATGCCACGGTCCGCTTCACCGGGCGCGCCCTGGCCCCCTTTCCCGCACTGGGGTCCGTGACCATCCCGTTCGCCGCGGCACCGGAACTTGGCGGCCCCGAGCGCTTCGTGGCACCGCGCGACTTCATCTGGAACACGAACACGCCGCTCGACCTGGACGGCCACGGCACCCATATCGCC
>JBIKWV010000852.1:0-3089 GCA_044356135.1 Elainellaceae cyanobacterium | reverse complement strand
CCCACAACAACCAACCACACATTTGAAACATAACCCCATCCACCCATCCACCCCCTCTTCCCCTCTCCCCCATGTCCTTCTTTCAATTCGAAGCCAACTTCGTCGATAGCCTCCGCTGCATCCCCATGCTGGTGCGCTACAAACTCGACGCCTGTGGCGTAAAACTGAAGCTGCACCACTGGAATCAGCTCACCCAGGATGAGCGACAGCAGTTAGTCGAGCAGCCCTGTGAGAGCACAGCAGAGATTCAGTCCTACCGGGAAGCACTGCATCGGATGGTGGAAGGACATGGAGGCGATCGCCCCTCCGACCTCCCCATCGAAGCCATCCCCCCCTGGCAGTCCACCACAATCCCTGACAGTATCCTTGAACAGGCAGAAAAAATGGGTGTGACAGTGACCCCTCAACAGTGGGGAAATTTCACGCCCCTACAGCGATTTGCCCTAATCAAGCTGAGCCGGTCTAACCACGAAAACCGCAACTTTGTCCCGGCGCTCGATGAGTTTAGCATCAAATAATTTCTCAACAAAGTTTAATTTTGCTTAAAGATGAGATACGCTTAGGGCTGGCAGTTAACACCTGGAGCTTTCGGTTAACAATTCTGCCTTAAATACAGTTCGCGCAAAAACCCATCCTTCGGTTGTATCAACCCTCCGTTTGTTGGTGATAGCGTCAGTTTTGGTTCGTGAGGAATAAAGGTGACCAACTTTTTTGCCCGGTTCAAGGATCTGTCAGCCAGACTCGATCTAAAGCCGCCTCAGCCAACCACATCCCCTGAGGACGGTCCGCAATCCCCCGGTCAACCCCCCCTACCCTACAAGCCATTCAAGCCATTCTATCGGCACTGGTTTCCCTGGGCGGTGCTGGTGACGGCTGCGGGGGCAGGTGGCCTGTTTATCGGCGGCACCATGACCCTGGAGCAAATGCGCCAGAAATTGCCAGACCCCAAGCTGGCAATGAATTATGTGCGCGACGGTAGTGTCACGATCAAAGCTGCCGACGGCACTGTTCTGCAACAGCTGGGGCCTGCGACCCGCGAAAAACTGTCCCTGGATCAGGTGCCATTGCTGCTGCGGGAGGCGTTTCTGGCCTCGGAAGACCGCAAGTTTTATGAGCACGAGGGTGTGGATTACCGGGCGATCGCCCGCGCCACCCTGGCCAACCTCACCGCTGGAGAGGTAGTGGAGGGAGCCAGCACGATTACTCAGCAGCTCTCCCGGATTATTTTTTTGGGACAGGATCAGACCCTCACCCGAAAACTGCGAGAAGCCCTACTGGCCCAGAAAATGGAACAGACGCTGACCAAGGATCAAATCCTGGAGCGTTACCTGAATCTGGTTTATCTGGGATCTGGAGCCTACGGTGTGGCTGATGCCGCCTGGGTCTACTTCAGCAAATCGGTGAATCAGCTCACGCTTTCAGAAATTGCCATGATCGCCGGACTGGCTCCCGCCCCCAGCAGCTTTTCTCCATTAGTGAATCTGGACGCTGCCAGACAGCGTCGTGATCTGGTGCTGTCACGCATGGTGGAGGCCGGATTCATTACCCCCGCCGAGATGGAGCAGGCCAGAGCAGAACCGCTGGCGCTCAAACCTGCCACGCCTCGCAATTTCTACAGCGAAATGCCCTACTTCACCAGCTATGTGCAGCAGCAGTTGCCCGGGCTGATCAGTCCAGAGGAGATGGAAGCGGGTGGACTGACGGTCGAGACGACCGTTAACCCCCAGTGGCAGAAACACGCCCAGGAGGTGGTCGCCAAGGCGATCGAAGACTACGGTTCCTGGGACAATTTTTCGGCAGCAGCACTGGTGGCAGTTGATCCACGCAATGGCGAGATTAAAGCGCTGGTGGGCGGCAACGATTTCTCCAAGAGCCAGTTTAACCGTGCAACTCAGGCCCAACGTCAGCCCGGTTCAACCTTCAAGACTTTTGTTTATACCACGGCGATCGCGGGTGGATTCTCGCCCTACAAGAACTACGTTGATGCCAAGCTGGTCGTGGATGGCTATGAACCACAGAACTATAGCCGCAAATTCCGGGGCAGCATGTCCATACGGGATGCGCTTGTCTCCTCGATCAACGTAATCGCGGTCAAGGTGTTGATCGATACGGGATTTCAGCCCGTCATGGATATGGCGGCTCGCATGGGCATCAAGTCTAAGCTGTTGCCCGCCTACTCCCTGGCACTGGGTTCTCTGGAGGTTAACCTGCTGGAGCTGACAGGAGCCTATGGCACCCTGGCGGCAAAGGGTCAGCACGTCGAACCGCACGGCATCACCCGTGTGATTAACCGCTTTGGGAAAGTGATTTACGACGCTGACTACAAGCCAGAGCAAGCGGTTGATGAGAAAACCGCTGCGATTATGACCTGGATGCTGAGGGGAGTTGTAGACTCTGGAACCGGAGGCAACGCAGCCCTCAATGATCGCTCCGTTGCCGGGAAAACAGGCACCTCCGAAAATCGCCGTGACCTCTGGTTTGTCGGATACATTCCCCAGATGGTGACCGGGGTATGGTTGGGCAACGATGACAACCAGCCCACCTATGGAGCCAGTAGCACCGCCGCGCTCGTGTGGCGCAGATTTATGGCGACCGTGACCGAGGGCATGGAGGTGGAAGCGTTTCCTGAAATGCCTGACCTGTACGATCGCAAGTCTACAGTGACGCTGGTACCTGTCAAACCTAACCGCATCGCTGCATCCACTAATCCCGACAGTGATTATGGTCGTTCAGCCTGGGGGGACTCTGGTCAACGTGAGGAGTCGAGTGGTTCCTGGGAGCGTCAGGATGATTCGGCCTATAGCCCTGATGGTGGTAGTGCTGCCGCACCTGCCGCTGACCCGGTTCCCATGATGGGCGACCCCCCACTGGAGAAACCGCTGCAGGATGTTGCTCCCCTGCCTGATCCAGGGCCAGCAATTGCCCCGGTTGACCCACTTCCGCAGGAGCTACCCCCACCACCCGCACCTGTGGCACCGCCCCCCGCGCAGCCTTAAGGATCGCGAATTAAATAAAACCTGTAATTGTTTTTGAGAGAGGGGGGGGGGGGGGCGCGCGCCGGCCCAAAACACGCGAGGGGGGGGGTTTGT
>JBIKWV010000058.1:0-10986 GCA_044356135.1 Elainellaceae cyanobacterium | reverse complement strand
AAACAACGGTGAGGACGCATCGTTGCTGCCTGTGGAGGATACTGGGTTGCCAGTCCTGTGAAGCAGGAAACTCTGACTGCGAAGTCGGAGAGCTTCCCGCTAGACCGCTTTGTGGTTAGCGGCGAGAGTCGTCACATGCTCAGATTCAACGTTAACCCCCTAATATTCGGACATCCACTTCATGAAAATTTAAACTGGGTTCGGCTCATTCACCTGAAGCCTATCCAAGAACCCCAATTCTGACAGGTACGACGCTCAGTGTCGCGCCTGCCAGAATTGGGGTTCTCGGTTTTCGGATAGGCAGCTAAAGACATCCGGCCATCGCTCGAAGCGTTGTCAGCGGCACCGTGTAAAAATACTGGCGGCGAAACTGTTCTTCTCGCACCGCCTGGACAAATGGGATGATTACCTGCTCCTGATTGACGCCCTCCGCATCAGTCTGCTGCTCAATCTTATACCCCTGATCGGTGAGTTGAATCTGAAAACCAACCTGTCCCAGGCAATGAAGACCTATCTGCAGGGGCTGATCGCCAATCTCCAGCCTTTCCAGCAGCCGTTCTTTTGCAACCGCTTGTCGGGTGTTGCTGAGATACTTGGCAATTCCCACCAATGTTTGCCATACCTCTAAAGGGTGGGGGCAGGGGGGTGGGGGGTAGGCGATCGCCACTCTCCTGTTTTCCTGCACCGCCTGTCGCAACCAGACCTGAAGCTCATCCCAACTTCTGGGGCATTGAACAATCGTGAGCACTGCGAGATCGGGATTCAGCGGGGATTGGGTGCGCCAGTCCAGAAGCCAATCGGCTGAGGTGCTTTCCCCCAGGTTACCCCAGGGAGGGGTAGGAAGGGAGAGGCCAACCGTGGAGGGTTGAAGTGCCACCAGACGGATCTCATACCGCTTCTGGTAGGCGTTGAAGTCCAGTTCAACGACAGCATCACAACGTCCCGTGGGGATTTCATCTCGGTAGTGCCCCCACCAGACGCCGGGAAACCCGTCGCCCGTCTCATCGTTGACTCTGAACTCAGTTTTGATGTACCGCAGTTTCTGCCCCCGAAAGTCTTTGATATTGCGATTACCCACTTCTGAGAACCAGCAGTGTTGGATCAGCAATCGAGGAGGAGGATTTCCGATCCCGCATGGCTCCAGTCGTTTGAGTTCTCGAAACAGGCCCGCTCCCAACTCCGACACTGTAACAGTCAAATCAATGCGCAATACTGATGCAGTCAGATCTTGCCCACGCTGTCTCAGTTGGCGATTCAGCCCCTCCAGCAGCAGCGGCACGTTCTCTGCGGGCAGACTCATCCCAGCGGCGAAGGGATGCCCACCAAACCGATGCAGCAGGTGCTCCTGCGTTTTCAATAGCTGGTACAGGTCGAGCTGGTTGACAGAACGGGCAGACCCCCTCGCCATGTCTCCCTCCATCGTCAGCAAAATCGTGGGCCGACCGTACTCCTGGGCAATCTGCCCAGCTACCAGTCCCAGCACTCCCACTGACCACTGGGGATCGGCGAGCACGATCGCCAGAGTTGTGGAGAGGTCGAGCTGGGCAAGACGATCGCTCACCTGTTGGGCCACCTCCTTCTGGAGCGATTTGCGGCGGGCGTTGGCCAGCTCCGTCTCCTCCGCCAGCTTCTGGCAGCGCTGGGGATCGCTGCTCGTCAACAGCTCAACTGCAAAGCTGGCATCCCCATGAATGCGGCTAATGGCGTTAATTCGTGGGCCGATCCCAAAGGAGATATCTGTGGGGCGATCGCCACTCCGCTTGCAGAACTCCAGCAGTTTGGCAATGCCGGGACGGGGCGGCGGATTCTGGGTCTGGTTGAGCTGGAGTCGTTCAATGCCCATTTGCGCCAGGTAGCGGCAGTCCCCCTTCAGTTCCACCAGGTCTGCAATCAGACCGATCGCCACCAGGTCCAGAAGACCCTCCAGGGGGCGAGTGGGCACCTCTGGTAGGGCTGCATACAGTGCCTCCACCAGCTTGAAGGCGACGGCGACTCCCGACAGGCTGGCCAGTGGGTGGTCAGCGGGCAGACTGCGGGGATTGATGATCGCGCTGACGGAAGGGCGTTCAGAAAGCAGCGTATGGTGGTCGGTGATGATCACGTCAAGGCCGCGATCGCCCGCAAACTCAATTTCCGTCTGGTTGGTACTGCCCGTGTCGCAGGTGACCACCAGGGAGTAGCGTTCAGTGGCGAGGGTGTCTAATCCGGCGATCGCCAGCCCATGGGAGTCCGTCAGGCGATTAGGGATGACGTAGGTTAAACGCTCACCCTGCGGAAAAAACGCTCCCAAACCCTCCCAGAGAACTGCGGTTGCCGTAACGCCGTCGGCATCAAAATCGCCCCAGATAGCAATCTTTTCACCCTTCTCGTAAGCTTGCTTGAGGCGGGCGATCGCCCGTTCCATCTCTTCACCGAAGGCTGAGGGAGGCGTTGGCTGATATTGCTTGGGGTTCAGAAATCCAGGAAGCTGCTCCAGGTTCCGAATACCGCGCTGCCACAGAAGCTGCGCCAGGTAGCGACCCGAAGTATCGGGGACAAAACGACGAACTGTTTCAAGAAAGTCTTTCGGCAGTTCGACAATCGGTTGGAGATGCCACTGAGTAAAATCCGGCATGGGTGTTTGCTATTTTCCGATGCAGAATCGGCTGAAAATGCGATCGAGCACCGATTCCGTCACCTCTTCTCCAGTTATCTCACCTAACGCCTGAATCGCACTGCGCAGGTCAATGCTCCAGAAGTCGAGGGGGAGCTGGTTGGCAATCGTCGTCTGCACCTGTTCCAGAGCGATCTTAGCGCGAGTCAGAACGGCAGCCTGCCGCTGGTTAATCGCAAAGTCGAGGTTCGCCGCCTGGAGATTTTCCTGCTGCACCACCTGGAGAATTGCCTGTTCCAGGGATTCAATCCCCTGGTTTTGAGCGGCAGCGGTGTAAACGGTTGGTGTGCTGGGGAGGGGCGACGTAGGGGGGGACTCCACCAGGTCAATTTTGTTGATGACCAGGATGAGGGGATGGTGTGCGCCATCCCCACAGGGATCGCTCACCTGCTGATAGATTTCCTGATCCTCATCCGTCCACCCTACCTGGCCATCTATCGTCAACAGCACCAGGTCGGCAGACTGGGCAGCCTGACGCGATCGCTCCACCCCAATTTTCTCCACCACGTCCTCCGCCTGTCGAATCCCGGCGGTGTCCAGCACCTGAATCGGAATGCCACCCACCACCAACTGCGACTCCACCACATCGCGGGTCGTGCCGGGGAGATCGGTGACAATGGCGCGATCGCTCCGGCTCCAGGCATTCAGCAGGCTGGATTTGCCGACGTTGGGACGCCCCACGATCGCCACTTTCAGCCCGGTTCTCAGCAGCTCTCCCCGGTCGGCGGTGGCCAGTAGGTGAGTCACCTCCGCCAGGACGTGACTCAGTTGCGCTTTAATCAACGCTTCATCCAGGGGCGGCAGGTCGTCCTCAAAATCAATCCTGGCCTCCACTTCGGCCAGAATATCCAGACAGGTGGCCCGGAGCTGACGAATGGGGTGAGCCAGTTTACCCTGAATGCCCGCGAGGGCGGACTGTGCAGCCTGGGGCGATCGCGCTCCCACCAGGTCAGAAATTCCCTCCGCCTGCGTCAGGTCAATTCTGCCGTTGAGAAAAGCCCGCAGGGTGAACTCCCCCGCCTCCGCCAGCCGTGCGCCCTGCTCCAGGCAGAGCTGAAGCACCTGCTGCACCGCCATCATGCCGCCGTGACAGTGAAACTCCACCACGTCCTCGCGAGTGTAGGAGCGGGGAGCCAGCATCAACAGCAGCAGCGCCTCGTCCAGAATTTGCTGGCTGTGGGGCTGCACCACCTGACCGTAGAGAATGCGGTGGCTCTCCCAGGGCTGACGACCGGGGGCACGGAAGATCTGACGGGCGATCGCCACTGACTCACTCCCTGATAGCCGCACGATCCCCACACTGCCCTGCTGCGGGACAATGGCGGTGGCGATCGCAGCGATCGTGTCCTGTCGGAGCGCCTGGTCTGACATACCGAAGCTTTATTTTTCGCTTTAAATATTCTTCCAATAATGCCGCGAAACGCTCTCTGAGAGAGCGTTTCGCGGCATCTTCAATTTTAGCGCCGATTTTCCCCGAAAAGCTGCTGCGCCAGCTTTTCGGGGAAAATTGGCGTATTAGTCGAGCTTGATTTCGCCACAGCCCAGGCGTGCGCCCGCATTTCCTGTAGGCTGGCTGAAGTCGTCGCGCTGGACGTGGAGGATGACGGCTCTGTTGGCGATCGCATACTTGCCCTGCGACAGGCTCAGCCCCCGCACCGTTTGGGAAGAACTGCCCCGACCATCCCGGTCAATCATAAAATTGCCCAGGTCTCCGGCGTGGGCCTTCTCAAAGCCATCCACGTTCAGCTTGCCGTGCTGAACCCCGTCAGGGTTAAAGTGGCCCCCCGCCGCATTGCCGCCATCGGCACATCTGCCATTCTCATGGATGTGAAAGCCGTGCAGTCCGGCGGGCGCTCCGCTGATGCTGGCCTCGATTTCGAGTCCTGCTGGCGTTTCTGTGAAGACTGCTTGCCCCTCCAGAGCAGAACTGCCGGAGGGGTCGCTGAGGATTGCCTGGGCACGGGTAGCAGCTATTGCCTCTCCCTGGACTCCCAGGTACAGCAGCAGCAGCAGTCCGGTCAATGACAGAATCGTCAGCACTCTTGTCAATTTGCGCAGCATGGCAGCACCCAATTAGATTTTGGCTTCTGGCAAAATCAGCATTGCATCCCCGAAGGAATAGAACCGATACTCTGTGGCGATCGCCTCCTCATAGAGCGCCAGCAATCGCTTCCGACCGATCAGCGCACTCACCAGCATCAGTAAGCTGGACTTGGGCAGGTGGAAGTTGGTAATCAGTCCATCCAGCACCTTCCATTCGTAGCCGGGATAGATAAACAGATCGGTCTTGCCGGAGTAGGGCTGGAGTTTCCCGTTCTGGGTGGCGATTCCCTCCAGCGCGCGGGTGACCGTCGTTCCCACACCGATCACTCGACCGCCTCTTGCTTTGGTTTCTTCAATCTTAGTAACCGTCTCCGCCGATACCTCCAGCCATTCACCATGCATCATGTGGGCGGTAATGTCCTCCGATTCTACCGGGCGGAACGTGCCGACCCCCACGTGCAGGGTAATGGCGGCTTGTTCAATACCCGCCGCATCCAGTCGCTCCAGTAGTTCAGGCGTGAAGTGCAGTCCGGCGGTGGGGGCAGCAGCGGAACCTGGACGCTCCGCATAGACAGTCTGATACTGCCCTGCCTCTGCCTCTGAATGCGTGATGTAGGGGGGCAGGGGAATCACGCCCACCTCTTCAATGATGGAGAGCAATTGCTCCCCGGAGGGCACGTTAAATTCAATAATGCGCCCTCCCGTAGGTTTATCAACCGACTGGACGATCGCTTCCAGGCGAGGTGTCCCCGTTTCGGGGGTCTCAAGCGGCAGCCCACCAAAGAACTGGATCCTCGCGCCGGGCTTCAGCCGTTTTCCAGGTTTGACAAGAGTTAACCAGCGGTTGGCCTCCTTCTCCTCCAGTAGCAAAACCTCAACGTGAACCCCGCTGAGTTTTTGCCCGTAGAGGCGGGCAGGCAGCACCCGCGTATTATTGACAACTAGCAAGTCCCCCGGTTTCAGAATTTCGGGTAAATCCCGAAAGATACGGTGCTGATGTTCAATCTGCGAATTCACCACCAGCAGCCGGGAACTATCCCTCGGCATAACCGGGTTTTGAGCGATGCGCTCTGGAGGCAATTGATAGTCGTAGGCCAGCAGCATCCGGTCGTCATCTGGAGTAACCGGAGTGGCAACTGTCGAAGAAGGGGTAGGAAAAGCTTCGGTCATGCGTTCAGTGCGGTCTCGTTCCGGAAAAGGTGAATGAAAGGGATTACTGTATACCAATAGAGGGGCTATAGCACAAATCTACAAAAAATCGTGACGGTTTTCTCTGTTTTGAACTGAAACTACTTCAAATTATGTTTTCAATCAACTTACAGCATCTTTCCAGTTTCCTGAGCGGGGGGCAGGGGGTGTCCCCTGCTGCGAAGGCCATTGGTTACACACCAGTCAGGTAAACCTTACAGTCCTGGTGAGATCCCTCTGATCCCTCTCCATTGAGGGGGAACCGGGCAGAGGGGAGGCGAAGCCCCCAACCTCCCTGTTCATTTCTGTTGCTTTGTGAGTGCCATCACTGGTAAGTGCTGTCGCTATTCAGCTACGTGTGATACCTTATGCCCTCTCAGACAGGCAGTTGGACAACCGGATTCCCGATGACTACTGAAGAGGGGCAACATTGAAGGCTGCCCACAACTCCGTAAAGTTACGGAACCAGGAGGAGGGGAATCTTGCTCAACAGCGCAGGATCGCACTGCTGTGTGGCGGCAACCGAGGCCCCAATTCCCCTTACACCCACACCCAGATGAAATAATCCTAGACTCATCTAGCAGGTGATCATAGCTCAGAATCAATACCACATCACCTGATTCGTCGCGATCGACCTTCGACAGGGACTCTCAACCCTCTACGCAGGTACTTTTGAGATTGGGGAGAACTCCCCATCGATATTAGGGGGGAGTTCCCCAACAGGAAGTCCGTGTTTTCAAGGAGAATGAGAACATAAAGAAAAAGTTGCATTTGCCTGGGAAGTTCCGATTATGGAATATATTTACTACCTTGCGAATGCCAGCCTGACCCTGCGGGTTGTTGAATACCTGCATAGTACAACCTGGCTTCCGGTTCGCTTCATCACCGTCATTCACCGGATTGACGGATGGGTTGTCAAGATCAAGTTAGAAGAGCCGCTCGATCCGCAGCACGACGGTGATTTCCAGGCTTTCCTGAATGAGCTTGGCATTCCCTATGAACCAGAGATTCGCGTGCGAATGGCGCTCTGGGGTCTGGAAACAGGCCAGTCTCCCGTCGATGTGATGCGGCGCTATCAGGTGGCCGTTGTCTCCCACGGTAGTCCTGATCGGGGAGAGATCGAAGAGTTTCGTAGACAGTTTGTAAAAGGATTAGGCTATTGTCCTGAGACGCTGGCCTGATTCTGCCTGCTGGCATTTCACAAAAATCAAATTGAGTTTGGTGCGGTGTAGCCTCATCCCTCCCGGTGAGTGATAAATTCATGGGAGGTTTTTTTATTGCTGTTCAAGGCTCTGACTCCTACTGTAGCAGGAGGCGGAGCCTCCCAATCCCCATTCCAGGCGAGACGCCTGGGACAAGAGTTTGAGGTTCCACCCCTGCGTAGGGGGCTTCGACGGCTCGACCCCTCGGACTTCGGAGTTCGGCGAGGCTCACTCGATCCGCGAGCGCTCAGCCAAATGGCACCGCCCCCATCCCCCCTGGATTACGCAGGCTGCAGAGAGCGTAGCGGATCGGGAATGGTCTCCGAGGGAGCCTGGAACTCACCTGTTGCGACGTATTCCAGACGCAGCTTCAGCCAGGTGATGAACTGAGAATTCGTAGAAATAACGGCGGCGGCAGGCTGGGGGCACTGGGCCTTGAAGGAGGCCATTTCGGGGGCATCTAGAAACGCGGGCTGACGCACCAGCCAGAAGTCAATTTCCTTGCCCTGATCCCCATAATGTCGGGTGCGCTCACGCAGTGGCTCATCAATAAGCTCATCGTTGAGAAGAAACTTCTCGCTGGCCAAAACAAAATAGTAAGTCTGCATGGTTAAATCTGCTTCTCTGTGAATAACAACTTGCCTGTAAACGACACGATCTGTTCGATAACCGATTGAACGTCTAAATTACAGCTCTCCCCGAATAGCCTGCTTCATTTCGCGCACCGCCCGCTCCATCCCGACCAGAACGGCACGGCTGATGATAGTGTGGCCGATGTTCAACTCCTCCATGCCAGGGAGAGTCGCGATGGGGTACACGTTCCAATAGGTGAGACCATGTCCGGCGTTGACGCGCAGGCCAGCGGCGATCGCCCGTTCACACCCCCTCGCCAGAATCCCCAGTTCCCGCTGACGGCCTACCTCATCGTGGGCCTCCGCATAGGTGCCTGTATGCAGCTCAATGAACTTTGCCCCGATCGCCACTGAAGCATCAATCTGAGCATCGTCGGCATCGATAAACATACTGACGGGGATGCCCGCCCCCTGAAGCTGGCTGACGACCTGTGCCATCCGGTCTTGCTGACCAGACACATCCAGTCCCCCCTCTGTAGTGACCTCTTCCCGCTTTTCGGGAACCAGAGTCACGTAGTCGGGTTGGATGTCGAGGGCGATCGCCACCATTTCGTCGGTTGCCGCCATTTCCAGATTCAGGTGCGATCGCACGGTCTGCCGCAGCAGTCGTACATCCCGATCCTGGATGTGCCGACGGTCTTCTCGCAGATGCACCGTAATGCCATCTGCACCCGCCAATTCCGCCAGCACTGCAGCGGCAACGGGGTCTGGCTCCACTGTGCGTCGTGCCTGACGGATAGTAGCAACGTGGTCAATGTTCACACCGAGTGTGGGCAACTGAAGAAGCTCCCTGTGAGAACGCCATCTTTTATCATGCCACGAGGATGGACTTAGAGCCGCCGAATCACGTCGCCCAGGTGTGCATTGGGGAAGAGGTCAATCCCGACAAAGGATTTGGCCAGGTAAGCCAGCAGCAGAACCGAAAAGCTGATGGCCAGATTCAGGCTGAGCAGAACGATGATCGCGACAAGGGTGTTTCCCCAGTGCTCAATCCAACTAACGCTGTACCGCCGTCGCTGTTTACGGCGATTCTTGCCGACAAACAGCACGAAGTAAAAGGATTCAAACAGCAGGTCAATCTCAAATCTCAGATTCACCAGTTTGGGAGCGGGCTTTGGAATTGCTTTTTCCAGCAAGTCCTTGATCGCCTGCAGTTGAGCGGGCGTGTAGCTGGCCAGTAACTCAGGATCAAGCTGCTGTAGAAATGCCTCTGGAGTCCGGTGATGGTCAGGACGGTCTTCGGCTGGCGGAGCGGTGAAGACACGCTTGTACCGCCCCAACAGGGGTTTTGAAAGTCGGAACATTAACTTAGATGGTGGTAGGCGAAATATCCCAGCCCCAGCCCTCCCAGGCCAAGCAGCAGCAGTTGGCGAGAGGCTCTGCCGTAGCGATTTCTGTTGGAGTAAATGTGCTCTCGTGTCAGTGCAAGGATACTGATGAGGCTGATCGTCCCCACCCAGAGCAGGAAGAAACTACCCGACCAGAGCTTAATATTTTCGTAGGGAACCCGGCTATCCCAGGCCACGGGCCAAGCTTTGAGGACGACGCCTGCCCAGATCAGCGCGGTGACAGAGACACTGGATAGGGCGATCGCTCTCGTCCCAGCGCCACAAATGTAGACCAGTAGACCGAATGTAAAGGCCCAGACCAGCGGTGGCGGCTCAAAGGCACTCACCAACCACCCAAGGCAAATACATCCCAGAAACGAAAACTCCAGACGAACCCAAAGCATAATCCCTGGCAAAATAATTAAAGGCTGAAACCATGTGGATGTTTCTCTGATGAAGCAGTCCTACGCGGTGTGTGAAAGGCTGTGTGAAAGGCGCGCACCGCCTGCCTTCCAGAAACCCTTGAGGATTGCATCAATGTCCTTAACTTCTTGCCGAGAAATCAATCGAATAGACTGGGCTAGTGCAGCGAATAAATAATTTTGCAAGGGGTGCAGGGGTGATTCCCCCTTGAGGGGGCAGGGGGTGTGACCCTGCTTGGGGGCGAGAGCAACCAAACCCCCTATGTTGCAAAATTTAGTACTCGCAACACTAGACTGAGAACTGCTATATCTGCTTCAGATCTGGAGCAGACAGGCGACGGGGAAAATCAGATACTCCAGAAAAAACAGCTTCCAGATGAACTGGTAGGAACGGGCGATCGCCCCCCGATCGCTCAAATCAACCGCACGTGTGCCCCACCACAGCATCCCCACACCCAACAGGTGGGTAACGCTCAAAAACAGTCCGTTGACACCGGGGAGCCAGAATCCGGCGATCGCCATTGCTCCATAGCAGACCGTGATCACCCAACGGGCCAAATTGAACACCGTTTTTGCCCCCAGGCGCAGGGTGAACGTGTTGATGCGGTAGCGGCGATCGCCCTCCAGGTCAGGAATGTCTTTGTAGATAGCGATGGCGAAGGTAAAGCCCAGAATAAACAGCGTCAGCGCCCAGACGGAGGGGGGAATCTGGATGGCCCCACCGAGCTTCTGCTGGAAATGCAGAAATAAGCCGAGGTTCACAATGACGCCGCGCACCGTGAAGATGCAGAGCGAGGCCCACACCGGGAATCGCTTGAGGCGGATGGGCGGCAGCGAATAGGCAGTGCCAATGATCAGGCTGAGTCCCACCGTGGCAAACAGAAAAATTCCCTGGGAAAGGGAGAGGGCGATTGCCAGCACTCCCGTCACTATCACAATTCGCAGTGCTTCAGGGCGTGAAAACTCTCCCGATGCGAGAGGCAGGTGTGGTTTGTTGATGCGATCGATGTCAATGTCTTCCAGTTGATTGAGGCCAACGATGTAGACATTGCCGCAGAGGCAGGCCAGCAGAGCAAACAGCAGCACCAGAACCAGGTGACCCAGATCGGCTCCACCCACTTCTGAGATGGCAATTGTCCCCAGCGCCAGCACACTCAGCGAAGTGCCGATAATCGTATGGGGTCGGGAGAACTTCCAGAAAGCATACAGCCAGGGAAACCGCTGTTGAAAAACACCGAGACGAGATGCATTGGTAGGAAGTGAAGTTGACTTGCGAGAGATCTGGCTCATAGCTGCCTGAACAAGGGATCAGGCTGATTTTAAGCAATCATGGGAAATTCCATCTGCACATTAAGGCAGATTCCTTATTTGCTGGACTTTTGACTAACTGGACTTTTGACTAAATCGCGCCAATTTTCCCTGAAACGCTGACGGAGTCAGCGTCTCAGGGAAAATTGGCGCTAAAATTAAATATGCCGCGAAACGCTCTCGTAGAGAGCGTTTCGCGGCATTGTAGAA
>JBIKWV010000850.1:0-3095 GCA_044356135.1 Elainellaceae cyanobacterium | reverse complement strand
CGCGCTCCGCGCGGCTCTCTCTCAAAAATCTGTACCTCACTAGAGCGAGAAACGCAATATGTTTTTGTTCCACTGTAATATCGGCCCAAATCCCAATGACCACGTTCCCAGACCACTGCCCCGCCCCCAACGATTGGCGCTGGCGCTACTGGTTCCTCGTCCCCATCTACCCTTACAACCAGCGGCGCACCCTCCGAAAGGAGGTTGTGCCCGAAACGATCTGGACATTTGAGCAGGTGCAGGGGATTTTCTATGTGGTGGTGCCGATTCGGATGACAGTGGTACGGTTAAATGGGGGCGGCCTGCTGGTCTATGCCCCGATCGCCCCCACAGGCGAATGTCTCCGCATGGTGCGCGAACTGGAGCATCGCTACGGCGTAGTGCAGTACATTGTGCTACCCACGGTTTCAGGATTAGAACACAAAGTATTTGTGGGTCCCTTTGCGCGACAGTTCCCCCAGGCACAGGTGTTTGTCGCACCAGGACAGTGGAGCTTTCCGGTGAATCTGCCCCTGAGCTGGCTGGGCTTTCCCTCCCGTCGAACTCAGGTGTTGCCAGCAGACAGTCGGGAAGCCCCCTTTGCCGAAGAGTTTGATTACGCAATTCTGGATATTCGCCTGGGGCTGGGCAATTTTGGCGAAGTGGCGCTGTTGCATCGGCGATCGCACACCCTTCTGGTGGCCGATTCTGTCACTGCTGTCCCAGAAGATCCACCGGATATCGTGCAGATCGACCCCTACCCACTGCTGTTCCACGCCAGGGACAATCCAGTAGAGCAGGTGGAAGACACACCCGCCAATCGCCGCAAAGGCTGGCATCGGATTGCGCTGTTTGCCTTCTACTTTCGACCCAAACTCCTGGAAACGTTAGATCTCCGTGAGGCATGGGCAGCGGCCAGAAATGCAGGCGATCGCTCCCGCAAAGCCTACTTCGGCCTGTACCCATTCCACTGGCGAACGCATTGGGAGCGATCGTTTGAAGCCCTACGGGGGGGAGGACGGCTGTTTGTCGCGCCAATTCTGCAAACGCTGATCCTCAATCGTGCCCCCCAGACAGTCATCGACTGGGCCAATCAGGTGAGCAGTTGGGATTTTCAGCGGATTATTCCCTGTCACCTGCAATCCCCCATCGAAGCCGATCCCCGCGAGTTTCGCAAAGCATTTGGCTTTCTGGAGCAGGTTCAAACTCCGGGCAGTGATTTTCTGCCTGAGGAGGACTTTGAGCTGTTGCGGGAACTGGAGGTGGGGCTGAGCAAATGGCGAATTGTGCCACCACAGGGGGAAAAGGTTTAAAGCAACAAAGCTGTTCTGCCTGCTCAGCAGGCAGAACAGCTTTGTTGCTTTAGCAGACCAACTGGAACATAAAAAATCCTCCGTTCCTTAATGAACAGAGGACAAAGCTTGAAAGTTCCCCACAACGCCGTCTTGCCTCAGTTTTTGACCTGGACGAATCCAGGTGGGAATCCTGGCCCTGGTTTAAAGTTTCCGGGTACAAGCCCGGTCTACTGCCACCAAGACATCTTGTTTCCCTTATTCAAAAAGCATAGATCATAAAACATTATTGGCAGTCACCAACGCCGCAGTAGAACTCCCCCTATTGTAGCCACTTCTGGCCCAACGGTGGCAAGGGGAAATCTGGCTTTTAGATGAATGTGGGAGAGGGCAGTGCGGCGCACCGACCTCTCCCACATTCCTCCTCCCATCCTCGGGTGAAGATCTCACCACTTGCGGAATTTACGGATGCCAGTTTGATGTAGCCAACAGACGTAATCTTTCAGGTGCCCCCAGGTGACAACAATGGCTAAATCAATGCATCCCGTAGTATCCGAAGCCCAACTGATCGCCCAGTCCCGGTTCAAGAAAGGCGATCGCATCCAGTACAGCACCTTCTCCAGCGGTAGGGTTCTCGGCCACGAAGTTCAGATCATTGACGGGGAACCGACCCTCACCCTGATTGTTCTCCTCGATCCAGAGCACCGCCTCAATGCCTGGACTCCCCTGGAAAGCTGGATCGAGAATGACCAGATTTGCCTGATGGGGCGCGACTGAAAACGTTATCAACTGGACTTTTGACTAACTGGATTTTTGACTAAATTGCGCCGATTTTTCCTGAAACGCTGACGCAGTCAGCGTTTCAGGAAAAATCGGCGCTAAAACTAAATATGCTGCGAAACGTCCTCGCAGAGGGCGTTTCGCAGCATTACAGGAAAAATAGTCAAATCTCCAGTTATCCACTCAGGTTGCTGAAACTGTAACAAATGCCTGTCTCCGCTTCCCCAGATGCCAGAGTAAGAACATATTCCACTTTGAGTGAGGAGAAGCGCTCTATGAAGTCTGGTCTTTCACTTCGTGCCGTTGCCGTCCAAACTGGCCTGATTGCGGCGCTGGGATTGGGATGTGCCACATTAATTTCAGCGAAACCAGCACTGGCAGGAGAAGAGATGCTGAGGACATTAACGGTTTCTGGACAGGGTGTTGAGAGCGTTGCGACAACCATTACCCAGGTGCAGCTTGGCGTTGAGGTGCAGGGCAAAACGGCAGTTGAAGTGCAGCAGGAGGCAGCCCGGCGATCGCAGGCGGTGGTGACCTTTTTGCGATCGCGCAATGTCAACAAACTGCAAACGACGGGCATTTCCCTGAATCCCGTCTATAACTACAGCAATAACGAACAGCGGATCATTGGTTACAGTGCCACTAATACGGTGAGCTTTGAGGTTGAAACCGCCAAAGCCGGAAATATTCTGGATGAGGCTGTACGCTCTGGAGCTACCCGGATTAGCGGCGTCAGCTTTGTCGCCTCCGATGAAGCACTACGGCAGGCCCAACAGGTCGCCCTGCGGGAAGCCACCCAACTCGCCCAGGAGCAGGCCAACACCGTCCTCTCTGCCCTGGGATTGAGTTCTAAGGAAGTTGTAGGGGTTCAGATCAACGCCGCGCCTCCGATTATTCGTCCGCCCGTGCCGATGGCCGCAATGGCGCGACAGGATGCTGCCGCTTCTCCTGTGGTCGGGGGTGAACAGGAAGTGCAGGCATCGGTAACGCTGCAAATTCGGTATTAGTTACAGCGCTTTGCGCCGAGATAGAACCAGAGTTTTT
>JBIKWV010000849.1:0-3100 GCA_044356135.1 Elainellaceae cyanobacterium | reverse complement strand
GCCCAGGCAGTCCGGTGAATCAGCCCCTTCGCTGCAATTCCCTCTGCCGACGATGTACGATTTGCCCAGTGAAAGCCTGGAGGAACCCGGCTTGCCCGACGAATTTCATGACCTGCAACCGCAACTGCTCAGCCGTACCCTTCACCTCTCTGGCTATCGTCGCGACAATTACTTCACCGCATCTGACCTCAATCTCTACTACGATCCGCTCCACCCTCAGTGGTACAAACGGGCAGATTGGTTTCTGGCCGTCGATGTTCCTCGCCTGTATGGGGGCGTTGACCTGCGCCGTAGCTACGTCACCTGGTATGAACAACACCCGCCCACGGTCGTCATTGAGTTCCTTTCCCCAGGCACCGAAGCGGACGATCTGGGGCGCTTTCACGCCAAAGTAAAGGAGGAGGCTGAGCCGGAACCGGAAACCTTGAATGAGGATTCGACTGATGCGGTGACTCAGCAAAAGCCGCCAAGTAAGCTCGTGGTCTATGAACAGTATTTGAAGGTGCCCCATTATCTGGTTTACAGCCGTCAGAGCCAGCAGTTGCGGTACTTCCATCTGATTCACGGTGAGTATCAGGAGCAACCGCTGAACGCCTCGAATCCCCTGGTGTGGCTGAATGACCTGCAAATTGGTCTCGGTATCTGGCAGGGCAGCTTTGATGATGCAGATGGCTCCTGGTTGCGCTGGTGCAACCAGGACGGCACATGGTTCCTGACCGATACTGAGCAGGAGCGCTTCGCTAAAGAGCAAGAGCGATTGGCGAAAGAGCAAGCCGAACAGCAGGCATTGCAAGAGCGACTGGCAAAGGAGCAAGAGCGACTGGCAAAGGAGCAAGAGCGACTGGCAAAAGAGCAAACCCAAAAACAGCTTCTTCAGGCGGCTCAAAACTTGCTGGCATCAGGGATGCCAAGGGAACAGATAGCAGCTCTTTTGAATTTATCAACCGAACAAATCCAATCGCTCACTGACATTCAGAATTAAAACCAACGATACTCAGACTTCAGCGTTGTCGCAATCTCCCCAAGAGAGGAAAACTCGTCGGGAAAACGGCGATCGCTTCCCTTCTCACCAAATCTGCGTATCAACCCATTGAAGCACTGCCGCTCACGATCTTTATTGCTCTACACGCGATCGCCCAACAACTTCGCATTCAATCCGTCTTCGTCCGAGCTGCCGCCATTGCCAGCCGGTCAACCAACCCGGGCAGCACCAGCTTCACCCAGGGCAGCACCTTCCCCTTCAGTGTCATCACGTGATCGCTTTTGCGCCGCTCCATTGCCCCAATGATTTGCCGCACACATTCTTCTACAGGCATATTGCCCCGGCTCTCATCACGAGGACTCTTGCCGAGCGATCGCCCATCTCCACCCAGCGCCCGCTGCCGAATATCTGTGGCCACAAAACCTGGAGAGACCACCAGCACATCTACCCCGCTGCCCCGCAGCTCAATCCGCAATGTGTCAAAAAATCCCTGCATGGCGTGCTTGCTGGCCACATATCCCGCGCGCGTTGGTACTGCCGTTTTGCCACAGATTGAAGAAACAGCCACCAGCAGTCCCTGACTGGCTTTGAGATAGGGCAGGGCAGCGTGTGTGCAATAAACGGCACCGAGATAATTGACCTGCATTACCTGTTCAAAAATCGACAGATCGCTGACCTGATCAAACCGGGACAACATACTAATTCCCGCATTATTCACCAGGGTGTGAATCTGCCCAAAGGCGGCGATCGCCTTCTCCACCAACTGCTGGCAGGCTTCCGGCTGGGTGACATCGGTGGGTACGGCGATCGCCTTCCCTCCGGCTTGCTCGCAGGCCGTCTTTACAGCTTCCAGTGCGTTTGCATTGCGGGCTGCTAACACCAGATTTGCGCCCTGTTGGGCCAGTGCAATGGAGAGCGATCGCCCAATGCCGTCTGACGCGCCAGTGACGATAATCGTCTGATTGGCAAAGCTCATGCCTTTCGCCCCACAATCGTGCGGTGACGCGGGTCACTGGCCGTGGTGGTGATATTCTCAAAGCCCACGGACTGTATCGCCTCCTCAACGTTGAAGGTGTAGTAATCGTCGGACCAGGGTTCTGTGCTCTTCATCAGGGTGAACAGGACTGGCGGTAAGTTTTGGATGACGGGAGATTTGGGGTTGTTGTCTACGATCGCCAGATGGCCACCCGGACGCAGTAACCGCAGGGCTTCCTGGAGAATCTGGGTGGTCGCCTGACGGGGGAGTTCGTGCAGCACAAATTGCAGGGTCACCAGGTCGAAGGAGCGATCGGGCAGACCTGTATTTTCTGCGGTGGCATGGAGCCATTGGGCGATCTCACCCTGGTCATCTCGATGCTGAGCAACGGTCAGCATGTAGGGGGATAAATCTAAGCCAACGGTGCGAACAGAAGAATTTTGTTGATGATAGAAACGATGCAACGCCAGCGTTGAAATACCAACGGAACAGCCAATATCGAGAATATCCTGCACCGATGAAGTAATCTGCTGTGCCAGTACCTGATGGAAGCTTCCCCGCAGCCGCTCCTGTGCTTCCTGCCAGGTCAGAGGTTCGTTCTTCCAGACCCGCAGCGCCATCGCATGGGTGGCGGATTCGGCTTCAAAGGCGGCATCCCAGCAGAGATTCCCCTGACTGTAGGCATGGAACGGCACCTGATAGTAATCGGGGTACTTGACTGCTGGATTGGTGAATTTTTGCAATTGCTGCTGCACACCCGAAGTTGCCAGTTCCTCGTAGTGCTTGCGCCACGGAACCCCATTTTTCTCCGCTGTTTTGATCAATACCTGCCGCGCCTGCTGCTTCATCACCGCGTAGATCGGCTTTGTCTGGATCAGCAGATTGACGCAGCGAGAGAGAAGGTCATCCCCGGCCCAGGTGGGTTTGCTCAGAGAACTCATGGCATCACAACACAGTCGCAACGTTCCCTATTGTAGGACGGAACGCTAATTCTCCATGAGGGGTTTGCAATAAAAGAGTTGTTGGGAAATAGAAGCAGCTTCGAGACAAGGTTTTCCAATTTTCTGCCAAATTTACGCTGCATCCAGATACAGGTTCCACAAACCGACTGCATTCAACATTAAGCGGTCATCGAAATCAGG
>JBIKWV010000847.1:0-3101 GCA_044356135.1 Elainellaceae cyanobacterium | reverse complement strand
CATTGCCGCCCTATCCATCCCCACCGCATCGGCGGATGGGGAATTCCGCGAATTGGTTAAGATGAAAGAATTACTTGATTGGCCATCTGAGCAAGAGGACGAGGGATCGTGTCCGTAAAGCATTTACTCATTGGGTCGCCAGCGGCCTACAGCGGAAAGTCTGCCATTATTCTGGGAATCGCCCACCAGCTCCAGGAGCGGGGATTAAATGTCTCCTATGGCAAACCGATTGGCACCTGCCTGAGCGAATCTGAAGCGGACTCGGTTGACGAAGATGTGCGATTCATCGCAGAAACCCTGCATCTGCCCCAGACCCAACTGCACCCGACGCTGATCTCCCTCGACGATGTGACAATCGCCCGCCGCATCTCCGGTGACGACCAGACCAATTATGTTGAGCAATTGCGCCAGTACCTCCAAAGTGAGACCGAAGGGTTGGTGCTGATGGAGGGGCCAGGCACCCTGGAGGAGGGCAGGCTGTTTGGCCTCTCCATCCCGGAAATTGCCAGAGAACTGGACACCGCCGTGGTTCTGGTGTCGCGGTTCCACTCCGAGTTGATTGCCGATGCGCTGATCACAGCGCGTCAACAGTTGGGCGATCGCCTTTTAGGCGTACTGATCAACGATGTCCCCAGCGATCGCCTGGATGCCGTCAACAACAAACTGCGGCCTTTTCTGGAGAACCTGGGAATTCCCGTTCTGGCCATCCTGCCCCGCAGCGATCTGCTGCGCAGCGTCAGCGTTGGGGAACTGGTGCATCAGCTCAATGCGGAGGTGCTGTGCCGCCCCGATCGGATGGATTTAATGGTCGAAAGTCTGAAGATTGGCGCGATGAACGTGAACTCGGCGCTGAAGTATTTTCGTAAGGCCCGCAATATGGCGGTTGTGACGGGGGGCGATCGCACCGATATTCAGCTTGCCGCCCTGGAAACCTCCACCCACTGCTTAATTCTGACCGGACAGATCGCTCCCCTACCTGCGGTTCTCAGCCGCGCCGAAGACCTGGAGGTGCCGATTCTCTCAGTTGACCTCGATACCCTGACCACCGTTGAAATTATTGACCATGCCTTTGGCCAGGTGCGCGTCAAAGAACCCGTGAAAGTGCAGCACATCTTCCAACTGATGGCCAAACACTTTGATGTCGATCGCCTGCTCTCAAAGCTCGATTTGCCCTAACAGGAGGGATAGTCACTCTGATCCATCCACCCCCCCAGCTCCTACCTCTGTCAAAATCAGCCCCACCTGCTGCCGGGGTGGACAATGCCTGTGCGGTCGGTGCTGCTACTGCTCCAGCAGAGTCCCCTGCCCCTGGAGGAACGATCGCCCGTCTGTGAACAGGTCAAACAGCGTCTGCGCCAGCAGTTTGTCCAGGTGGGTCAGGCGATCGCCCATCACCTGGAACCGCTCGGCTACCAGACCGAACTCTTTGACCCCAAAACGGGCTACCCTCTGCACTCTCCCGCTGGACAAAAACCGCTCGACGATGTTGCCCTGGTACATTCGACTCTGGACTACGACATCTGCCAGCGTGGCGGTTGTCACCTGCTGATCCACCCCACCTGGGGCAATGCAGTCTACCCTTCAACGCTGGTTTCCTCTGCGCCGCCGGAGGTGTTGGAAGGAGTAGTGAGGGAGATAATAGGAAATGGGGAATAACGAAAACCCAAATTCTCCAGGGCGCGCCGCTGTAGCGGCGCGCCCTCTAGAATTTGGGTTTTCGGATAGGCTCTCAGTACTGGAGTTTTGACTTTTTTCTAAAATGCTGCGAAACGCTCTCTAAGAGAGCGTTTCGCAGCATTTTTAGTTTTTAGCGCCGATTGAATCAAAAGTCCAGTTACTTATCTTTCCGAATCGTAAATGAAATCGATCGTTGCTGTACTTGAGGCGATTTGAACTCCGGTAATGTAGGCGATTTCGCAGGATGGGTGGGGCGATCGCTCACAGTTTGGGCGGCGGGAACTGTGGGTTTGGTTGCAGGATCGGGTTTGGGTAGGGTGTTCTTGGGTGAGGGGAAGTCGTTGTTGGAAGCCAGGGCAAGTAAAACTCCGGCCCCCAGCATCAGCGGCAGGGGAAGTGCAATGCCCTGCAACCAGGGGAAGAGTTCGGCAATTCCAAAGAGTGCGACAAAGCAGACGAACCAGAGGCGCATGGGTGGGGTGAAACGGGATCTACAGGAAGGATAGCCTAGAATCGGAGTGTTGGCTGTTGGCTGGTGCGACGGGGGGGAACTTGTCAGATTCGTTTTGGGCAGAGGTGCTGGAGTTTTCTGAGACAATCACCACTGCGGTGGGGGAGCACCTGCTCCAGTTGTTTGGGCATGTTGCCGCTTCCGAGAAGTCGGATGGAAGTCTGGTCACCCAGGCCGACCAGTGGGCAGATGCAGCGTTGCGGGAAGCGATCGCCCAGCGATTCCCCGATCATGGGTTGCTCAGCGAAGAAGGCGACCATGTTTTTCCTGGGACCGACTGGTGCTGGATTGTAGACCCTCTGGACGGCACCACCAACTTTGCGCGGGGTTTACCGCTGTGGGGCATCTCACTGGGGCTGCTGTATCGGGGAACGCCCGTGTTTGGCTTTGTACATCTGCCGCCGTTACGCCAGTCGTTTCACGGTTACTGGTATGGCGATTCAGCGTTGAGTGGCCCCACTGGCGCATTTCTAAACGGGCAACCGATCCATAGTGCGCCCGATGAGATTTCGCCCAATCATTTCTTCTCGCTGTGCGCCCGCAGTGTGTCGCTGCTGAAGCAGCCGTTTCCCTGCAAGATCCGGATGCTGGGAGTTGCTACCTATAATTTGCTGGCGGTGGCGGCAGGGGCAACCCTGGGCGGGGTAGAGGCGACGCCAAAAATCTGGGATATTGCAGCGATCTGGGCGATCGTGCAGGCGGCTGGAGCGGTCTGGTATCCGCTGGAGGAGGGGGCGCTGTTTCCCCTGAAGCCTGGGCAGGACTACAGCGATCGCCCCTATCCGACGCTGGTGGTCAGTCGTAAAGACCTGCTTCCAGTGTTTCTGCCGCTGATGAAATAAACAGGGCGCAGTGCATCGCACCGCGCCCCCAAAATCAAAACCCCAGAAGCTGTCCCGCCCGCTGCGCGGGC
>JBIKWV010000848.1:0-3101 GCA_044356135.1 Elainellaceae cyanobacterium | reverse complement strand
TGACTACTGTCGGGAGTTTCCGGACAGGGAGGTGCCTGATCCCTACTATGGCGGGAGTGAGGGGTTTAACTATGTGATTGATCTGCTGATGGATGCGTGTCAGGGACTTTTGACACAGATGAACGCAGATGAATGCAGATGAACGCAGATGAACGCAGATTTGGGCGTGAGGCTTCGACGGTGAGATCAGCGTTCGACTGAATCTCACGCCGAAGTCCGAACCGCGATGAGTTGATTGCTGGACGCAGGTAAAGCAGGTGGGAATGGTAGGGGCGCGGCATTCGGCAGATGGATGATGGCGGAGTCCAAGACATCGAGGCCGAGTGCCACGCCCTTACGGCTGTGCCGCAGTAGAAAAGGTGAATGCCACGCCCACAGGGGGATTTATTTGACGAGCTGATGTTCCATGGCGAACCGGACGAGTTCAGCGCGGTTGCTGGTTTCGGTTTTGCGGAGGAGGCTGCTGACGTATTTTTCGACGGTGCGGGAACTGAGGTGGAGGCTGTCGCCGATTTGGGCGTTTGAGAGTCCTTCGGTCAGCAGATCGAGAACGTCTTTCTCTCGGCTCGTGAGTTCTACAAAGGGTCTGGGGGGTGTACCAGAGAAATGGGGGGCAACTGCGACAGGCTCCTCAGCGATCGCCACCGATCCCGGATCTCCGGTGGTGAGTCCCTGGGGTTGAGTGCGGATGCGCCACTCCGTCTGGATCATCTGCGATCGCTCCAGCAGGTTCCGAATGACGGCTCCCAGTTCTTCGATCTCAAAAGGCTTTGGCAGATAGACATCGCCGCCCGACTGGTAGCCACGAATCCGCTCTTCGGTGTTGGTGCGGGCGGTGAGGAAGACGACGGGCAGGAGGCGAAAGGCGGGCTTGCGGCGCACCTGACGGACGAGTTCGTAGCCGTCCATCTGGGGCATGGTGATATCGGTGATCAACAGGTGGGGATGATATTCATCTACCATGCGGAGTGCTTGCTCACCATTCTCTGCGGCGATCGCCAGGTAGCCTGACAGCTCCAGGTAGTCGCTGATAAATACGCGAGTTCCGACATCATCATCCGCAACTAGAATCGTCAAGGGCATAGTGGCACCACCTTAGCCCGCAGCATTTGCAGGAGCTGTTGTGACCGTGAAGTGAAGCGCAGTAAACGGTAGCTAAACAGGCACACCTTCAAGCCTATCGCCTTTCTCTGTCAGTGGCATAGTCGCCCAGAGAAAAAAAATCGCCAGAAGCGCCAATCCGCCTCCCGGCATAGACCTTTTTAACAAAAGTCAATGGACAGGCAAAAAACTGACACATTTGTAGATGTAGAGTAATCTCGGGAACCCAGAGAATTGTGTCAGGTCACTGATATTATGAACTTGGCAAATCCTTTAAGATTCTTTAATTAATAGATTGACTCACTGCCCTCCCTTTGTCTGCTTTTTTTTGTAAAACTTCATGAAGTTTCTCAGGTTTTAGCGAGAGTCCCTGGTGTTAGGAGAGAACAGGAGTGCTAGAAACATCGACCGGAACCGCGATTGCACCTTTTCAACGTGGGCATCTTGACCCTATTAGAATCGGTGTGATTGGCGTTGGCAACATGGGGCAGCATCATACCCGTGTGCTGAGTTTGCTCAAGGATGTTGAGTTGATTGGCGTCTCAGACGTAAACGTGGATCGAGGGCTGGACACAGCGAGTAAATACCGTGTCCGTTTTTTTGAAGACTATCACGATCTGCTGCATCACGTTGATGCCGTATGTATTGCGGTTCCAACTCGCCTGCACTTCTCTGTGGGGATGACCTGTCTCAAGGCGGGAGTTCATGTGCTGATTGAGAAGCCCATTGCTGCCAGTATCTCTGAAGCTGAGGCGCTGGTTAACGCTGCCGCTGAAGCTCAGTGCATCCTCCAGGTAGGTCACATCGAACGGTTTAACCCTGCCTTTCAGGAACTCAATAAGGTGCTGAAGACGGAGGAGCTGCTGGCCCTGGAGGCTCATCGAATGAGTCCCTATGCCGATCGCGCCAGTGACGTTTCAGTCGTGCTGGATCTGATGATCCACGATATCGACTTGCTCCTGGAATTGGCGGGTGCCCCCGTGTCTCGTCTGACGGCCAGCGGCAGTCGCGCTTCTGATTCTGGCTATTTAGACTATGTGACAGCCACTCTGGGCTTCACAAACGGCATCGTGGCAACGCTGACCGCCAGTAAGGTCACCCATCGCAAGATTCGCCGTATCGCCGCCCACTGCAAGAACTCTCTGACCGAAGCTGATTTCCTCAACAACGAAATTCTCATCCACCGCAAGACTACCGCGAATTACCTGACTGACTATGGTCAGGTGCTGTACCGTCAGGATGGGCTAATTGAGAAGGTACACACCAGCAATATTGAACCGCTCCACGCTGAACTGGAGCATTTTGTGACCTGTGTCCGGGGAGGCAATCAGCCTTCTGTGGGGGGTCAGCAGGCGCTCAAGGCCCTGCGGCTCGCCAGCTTAATTGAGCAAATGGCATTGGATGGTCAGGTGTGGCGATCGACCGATCGAGACCTGCTCAATGCAGCTACGCCTGCAATGCCCGTCTAGGGCGATAAAGAGTGGCTCTTAGGGATCTGCTGTTTAATAAAATCCCAGTTTTCGTTTGGCGCGGCGAAGCCGCGCCAAACGAAAACTGGGATTTTACTGGGATTTTATTTTATGGCAAGCCCCTAAGTTAATTTGCACCAGAACCCAAAACCCTGATTTTACCGCCGCGAAGCGGCGGTAAAATCAGGGTTTTGGGTTTTCTTTAATCGAGGTGCAAGATCTGAGCCTTTAAGGAACGGCGTACCGTTCGTTTAGAGTGCCAGAAACACAACTGTCGCGCCTATGGCTACAATCGCTAACTTTTAAAGTGGATTAGTTTGTGTTTCTAGGGAGTTATGTTT
This sequence comes from Elainellaceae cyanobacterium, assembly GCA_044356135.1. Classification (GTDB taxonomy): domain Bacteria; phylum Cyanobacteriota; class Cyanobacteriia; order Elainellales; family Elainellaceae; genus CAZVXA01. The sequence goes on along the minus strand of JBIKWV010000848.1, from coordinate 190 downwards.
TTTACTGGACTTTTGACTAAATCGCGTCGATTTTTCTTGAAATGCTGACTGCGTCAGTGTTTCAAGAAAAATTGGCGCTAAAATCAAGTTCGCCGCGAAACGCTTTCTGGGAGAGCGTTTCGCGGCGCTATAGGGGAAATAGTCAAAACTCCAGATGTTTAATAACCCCCCAGTTTTCACCGGGCGCGGC
>JBIKWV010000846.1:0-3102 GCA_044356135.1 Elainellaceae cyanobacterium | reverse complement strand
CTGGCGAATGTTCTCCTCAATGCAGATGAAGAAACCCAGCAGGTTCGCCTGACGGCTTTCGATCTGAGCCTTGGTATCCAAACCAGTTTCCCTGCCGACATCCAGGAGGGGGGCACGGTGACGCTTCCGGCCAAGCTGCTGACGGATATCGTGTCTCGCCTGCCAGAGGGCAGTATCACGCTGGACGTGGCTGCTCAGGAGATGCTGGCTACAATCACCAGCAGTTCATCGGGTCGCTATCAGGTGCGTGGCATGGGTGCTGAAGAGTATCCTGAACTGCCAACGATCGAGGGCAGCGACGGTACCCAACTGCCTGTGGAAAACCTGATCGAGGGTTTGCGGGGCGCACTGTTTGCCACCAGCAGCGATGAGACAAAGCAGGTGCTGACGGGCATTCACCTCACAGTGGAACCAGAAGGCATGGAGTTCGCCGCCACCGATGGTCACCGCCTTGCCGTTGTCCAGACCCTGAAGCCGGAGGCCGAGGGCGCACCCGCGACCAGTGCAGAATTTGACGTGACGGTTCCCGGTAAGGCGATGCGCGAGCTGGAGCGGATGCTGCAAATGCACAAGTCGGGCGAGTTCGTGGCCGTCCGTTTTGACCAGGGCCAACTCATCTTTGAATGGGAGAACCAGCAGCTCACCAGCCGTCTGCTGGAGGGCCAGTACCCCAACTATCGGCAGCTGATTCCTCGCCAGTTCTCTCGCCAGATGACGGTCGATCGCCGCCTGTTTGCCGGAGCACTGGAGCGGATTGCGGTGCTGGCCGACCAGAAGAACAGCATCGTCAAGCTAAGCCTGGATGCCGAGAATGGGTCTCTGGTGGTCTCGGTAGATGCGGCAGACGTGGGCAGCGGTCGGGAGGCGATTCCGGCTCAGATTTCGGGGGAGAGCCTGGAGATCGCGTTTAACGTCCGCTATCTGCTGGAGGGACTGAAGTCGTTTAACTCTTCTGAGGTGCAGATGCAGTTTAATACGTCCACCAGTCCGTCGATTCTGACTCCGCTGGGGGGATTGAAGATGACTTATTTGGTGATGCCGGTGCAAATTAGGAGTTGATTTTAGAACAACAACATAGTGTCTAGAGCTTTGTTTTCTACTTTGTTGATGAAAAATTTCAGATGAAACAACAACGGGCACCTCGAAAAATTGCTTGAGTAGTCTCAGTGTGAGATCATAGATAACGGCAAGAGTTTGGAGCCAACGGATGGGTCAGTAAGGTTTTGGGACATCGAGCGTCGCCAGCAGAAGCTGAATTAGAAAGGTTGTCTAATCAACAGGAAGCACCACTACAGGCTAGAACCTTCCGTAGAGGCTGGAGGACTAAAGCTCGACCAGTTCTTCTAAAGTGTGCTGATGGCAATGAGTATATGGTCAAGGGACAGCAGGCTGGTCGCCAGATTGTCAACGACCAAGTTGTAGCTCGGCTTGGGGTAGCTCTAGGTGCGCCAGTCGGAGAGCCAAGAATCATTGAGATTCCGCGTGAATTGATTGAAATTGAACCTAACCTTGCTCATATTCCTGCTGGCACTGCCCACGGCACCCTTTTTATCCCCGACTGTATAGATGAATGCGAACTGATTGCGACGAGTGAACCAAGAAATCGCGTGAGACTGGTTCTTCTCGCAACTCTGTATAGCTGGATAGGGGCGAATGATTGGCAGTTTTTGTTTAAGAGAACACCACCTCGGCTCGTTCACTCAGTTGATCATGGACATTTCTTCCCGAACGGACCAGATTGGACAGTTCAGGATTTATTACAAGCCCCTTGTGTCCACATGACCCCATGCTTCTCAAACTGTGGTTTCACCGTAGACGAACTAGCTCAGGCAAGGTCTGCTCTAGAAGTTGTCAGTGAAGAGTTAATTATCCAAGCCGCATCTGGCCCTCCAGATGAGTGGGGGCTTACAATCAAGGAACGGATAACCTTAGTAGAGTATCTGGCAAGACGGAAACAAGAGCTATTGTCGGGTGATCTTTTAGGTCAGAGCCGATAAGGAGGCAACGGTGGTAAGTCGGTACAGTATAATCCAATACGTTCCAAATCCGGTCGCAGACGAGCGGATCAATATTGGAGTGCTTGCTTTTGACGACGACATCGTTCGGGTGCGGTTTCTCTCCAAATGGGAACGAGTCCGTTGCTTCAATGTCAATGAAGATATCTCTTCTCTCAAAGAATTCTCCCTTCGCATGCAAAAAGCAGCACAACAGGGTTTGTTGTTCCCGGGCGATCAATCCAACGGTGTGCCAAAACATGAAAAATTAGTTGAGGTTTCCAGGGGTTGGATGAATAGCATCCAGTTCACAGAACCTCGTGGTTCTCTAGAGGATGTAGATATCCTACTAAATGACATTGCTCAGACTTGCCTTCTAGAACCTGTTGCCAAAAAGACAAGGTTACGAGATCGCCAAGCAGCCGCACAGGTTGCAACTTCTCAAATAAGAAGAGTGCTTCAGCAGCGTTACGGGGATGATAAAGCTAGAGAGCTATTGAGAATGGATTATCCGCTTCAAGGCGGTCACATGAGCCATAAGTTTGATGTAACTGTAGCAAATGGGCGTCCCTTCTTTTCTGCCCACGGCATATCCTTTGAAGTTCAGACCCAAGAACAGACTGTAAGCTCCCTAGCTTTTATGATTATTGACATAAAAGAGTCGAAACCTGAGTTCCCACTCGCAGTTATCGCTTTGCCACCGAAACAGGAGTCGCCCGACCGGGACAGGTTAGAGAAGGTGTACGAACAAACCAAAATTACTTATGAACAGCTAGGAGCTAAGGTTCTTCAGGAGGAACAGTTAGAGTCTTGGGCCGCTGATTGCTTAGAAAATGTGAAGGTATGAGGTTAGTTCCACCGCCCCTTCGCGACCTGTTCTAGCAGCGTTTTAGTCTGCAACTGGTGGTTGGAGGTCGATCGCTCCCTCTGCTCAGGGTAAAGGTGAATGCTCTCAACAGGTTGGCAGGCTACGACTCCCAAAGCTTAAAACTCCTAATTTCAGAGAAGCTGATTCAATCAGTGGGCGCAATCCTTCAAGACGACAAGCAAAACCCCAAGGGATCTGCTGTTTAATAAAATCCCAGGTTTCGCTTGACGCGGCGAAGCC
>JBIKWV010000845.1:0-3111 GCA_044356135.1 Elainellaceae cyanobacterium | reverse complement strand
AGGAGTTATACAAAGCACGGCATCTGATTGAGAATTTCTTTGCCAAGCTCAAGCAGTATCGAGCGATCGCAACGCGCTACGACAAGTTAGCAGAGACATTTCTCAGTGCGATTTACATGGCTGCTGTTGTCATCTGGCTTAATTGATGACACGCCCTACAAAGCCCCCCGCAAAATTTCGGTGCTGCTGCTGCTGCGGAAATATCGAGATCTGCTGTCGCAGGAGAAGCCGCCCACGCTGCCTGAATTAATTCTCAAAAACCATGTTTCTGGACTCCCGGGAGCAGCAGATTTGCAACTGTCGCTGGAGTGGGCAAAGGGGATTTTGAAGCGGGGCGATGCTGTTGTCATGCTCGACGGGTTTGATGAGGTGGCGAAGAGCCAGCGTCCGGCGGTGGCGCGATGGATCAATGAGCAGATGCGGCAGTACGGAAAGTCTATCTTTATCGTCACCTCGCGCCCGAAGGCTTATAACGAGCAGCCAGCGGGCGATCGCCTGGAACTCAACACCGTTCTCTGGGTGCGCGACTTTAATGCTGATCAGCGAAAAGCCTTTGTGGAGCAGTGGTATTTCTGTCAGGAGCGCTACGCCAGTGGTGGTCGGGACGATGCAGAGGTCAGGAGCCATGCCACCAGTGCTGCCAATGATTTGCTGAGTCAGATTGAGGCACGGCAGGAATTGAAAGACCTGGCGAAGAATCCGCTGCTGCTGAACATGATCGTGACGTTTCACCGTCGCTACCCCAGCGCGGAACTTCCGAAGCGTCGGGTGGAGCTTTACCGGGAGATTTGCCTGCTGCAATTGCGCGATCGCCCCGGAGCCAGAAAACTCGATACGCTGCTGACCCAGTGCGATGCCCAGGTCATTCTGCAAATGCTGGCGCTTGACATGATGCAGAAGAAACAGGAGCGGTGCGATAAGGAGGCACTGCTGCAACAACTGACGCGCTACCTGATGCGGCAGGCGGAATCGGTGCAGGCGAAAGACTTTCTGGATCAAGTAGTGCAGATCAGCGAACTACTAGTGGAGCGAGAGCCAGAGGAGTACGAATTTGCCCACCTCAGCCTGCAAGAATACCTGGCGGCGACGGAGATCCTGCGGCTGAAGCAGGAGAGCTTGCTATACGAGCGGTTTAAGGAGGATTGGTGGAAGCAAACGATTTTGCTCTATGCCGCCCAGACGAACCCAGGTTCTTTAATTCGAGCGGCGATCGATCGAGGGGCGACCGATCTGGCCTATACCTGCTATCAGGAGACAACAAAACGGCTTGATCCAGCGCTGCAAGCAGAACTGCAAACGCTTAAACCAGCGGTTCAAGTGACGCGCTATCAGCAGCTAGAGGAATTTCTAAGAAACCAGCAGTGGCAAGAGGCCGACTACGAAACCTACCTCCTGATGATCACCACCGTAGGCAAGGAAGAGGGGCAATGGTTTGATAAGGAGGAACTGTTGAATTTTCCCTCTGAAGAGTTACGGACGATTGATAGGCTGTGGGTGAAGTATAGTGGGGGACGCTTTGGGTTCAGTGTCCAAAAGAACATCTATCTGGAGTGCGGCGGAATTCCAGATGGAAAGTATTATGAGGAGGCATGGGAGAAGTTTGCCCACACGGTGGGCTGGAAAAAGGGGGGGGACTACATTCCGTATTCTGAGTATATTTTTAGCCTTTCCGCACCTAAGGGACACCTCCCCAAGTGTTACTGGCGGGTGGGGGTGGGTGTGTTGGTTCTCTTCTCTCGCATCGAGACTTGTGAATCTTAACCTGTAAGCCTTTCATTCAATTTTTAAGTTTTTTTACAGACTTTGCTGGCTACGAAGAATCAGCATTTCCGAGATTTGTTACCTGGCACCGGGGGCTTGATTTATCCGGGTTCTCCCTCTGTGGTTGGTCAAACCGAATACTGGCTGTCTTTGGGTCAAAACAATTGGCCAGCACAAACTTCTTCGCTACCCCCCGAATCTCTTCACTGGGTTTTTCCCAGTCATCCCACAGCGCCTTCTGACCGGGGCTGACCTTCTTCAGCTTGCTGCGTGCCCGAATCTCAGCCAGTAGCTTGCTGCCCCAACGGCTTTTCTTCTCCGGTTTCGGCTGCGGTTTGTATTTTTGGCAAAACTTGCGATACACCGCTGCACATATCTCCAATGTTGTCCCTAGCAGCAGAAACGCCGGGTGCCACTGGGTAATTCCATCGTCGGTAAGTCGATCATAGGTGCCATAGTTGCTGTAGTCATAAAAGAAACCCTGCTGCATCCCTGCCGCTTTCGGATTGGCATGGATATACCGCAGCGTATTTAGCGCCCGACGCTTATCAGTGGTGAGAAACCCTGTACTGTGATACCGCTTCTCCCAGAAATGCCCGGTGCGATTGAGCATTTGATTAAAACACATGGCCGTGTACCAGTTCAGCCAGTGTATAATCTTCGGCAGATCCTCCGGCTGCTGCGGCTCCAGCAGGTAATGCACATGGTTGCTCATGATGCACAGTGCATGGAGTTTGAACCCATATTTTTCTTTGCAGCGGGCGATCGCATACAGCAACACCTCCCGGCATTCATCCCGCACCAGCCGAAATTCGCGGTTATTACACCGCACCGTAACGTGGTAACAAAACCCCGTTTTCAACACCCGTTGTTTTCGTGGCATAGCGATCGCCCCCGCATCCCAACGCCCCCCAACGCCCCCCGCCGCATCCCAACGTTCCCCGTAGGGGCAAAGCATTTGCGCGAGTAACGCCCAACTCCGCCCAAAACATTCTGCCGCCAAATCCCAACCCCATCACAAATGCGATCGCCCCCCAACGCAACGCGATCGTCCCCAAAATTCCCATGCCGTTACAAACGTGAACCCCAATGTAATGTGATCGCGGATGGGTGGACGCCGAGCCGGGTTTAGCATTCGGGTAGGGGGGATTGGGGGGAGCGGGGGATGATGGCCCGAATGCTAAACCCCTACGGGGTTTGGGAATGCTGGGATAATTGCCATCACTGCATCCTCCCAATGACCTATCGTCCTCGCATCCATCAACTTCAATCGATTCGCCTGAAGGGGCATGACTATTCATCACCGGGTGCTTAGGGACTTGCAACGAAATCAAACCCCAGTTTTCGCTT
>JBIKWV010000844.1:0-3114 GCA_044356135.1 Elainellaceae cyanobacterium | reverse complement strand
GGTTTTATCAAAGCTTCAAATTTGCTTTATGCTGGCAACAATCATAGGGTGGTCGTGTGACATGCAAATATAGCTCTCCACAACACTGCTAATTGCACCCTGTAATCCAATTTTAGACGCACTGAATTGCTTGAGAAATAAGCCATTCCGCTGAATTACACCAGTTTTAGTGCCCTCATCCCCCAACCCCTTCTCCCATCAAGGGTTTTGCGAAGCAAAATTATTGATTTTCAGGAATTGATAACGCCAACTGATAGACCTGCCTTCGGGAAAGATTTGTCTGCTGTGCCAGTTGGCGGCTGGCCTGCGATCGCGACAATCCCTGCTGCATCAGCACCTGCAATTCAGCGATCAATGCCGACTCAGACAAATTCGGTTCACTCAACGTCGCCCCGGCCAGCACCAGGGTAAATTCACCCTGGGGTTCCTGCTGGGCGTAGTGGGCGATCGCCTCCCCCACGGTTCCCCGCCAGAACTGCTCGTGCATTTTCGTTAATTCCCGTGCCACCACAATGGGGCGATCGCTCCCCACAATTTCCTGCAAATCTGCAAGCGTCTGGCGCACCCGATGAGGGGCTTCGTAGAGAATTAGCGTGCGAGTTTCACTACGAAACGATTCCATGCGATCGCGGCGCTCCTGGCCTTTTGCGGGAAGAAAGCCCTCAAAAGCAAAGCGATCGGTGGGCAACCCCGATGCAGAGAGGGCCGTCACCACGGCACTAGCTCCTGGAATCGGAATCACTGGAATTCCCTCGTCAGAGCAGGCTTTCACCAGCTCATAGCCCGGATCTGAGATGCCCGGCATCCCGGCATCGCTGACCAGGGCGATCGCCTTCCCCTGCTGCAATTTCTCCAGCAACTCCGGCAATCGACTGTGGCGATTGTGGTCGTGATAGCTGATCTGCGGTGTAGTGATTTGAAAATACTGGAGTAGTTTTCCCGTGTGACGTGTATCCTCCGCCGCGATCCAGTCCGCCTCCTTGAGAATGCGAATCGCCCGGAAGGTCATATCCTCCAGGTTGCCAATGGGAGTAGCGACAATATAGAGAGGCATCGTGAAATCCTGAATGGTTTGTGAGAAGGGGCTGCGCCCACGCCCCTTCTCACAAACCATCTCACAAATCAAATAGAACTGCGATAGCAGAGAGGAAACGAGAATGGAACGACAGGGACTATTTATCGGTCTGGTGACGCTAGATCTAGCCTACCTGGTAGACGACTTACCCAACCCCAATCAAAAAATGCTGGCGCAAGATTTCACCATCGCCGCCGGAGGGCCAGCCACTAATGCGGCGGTCGCTTTTAGCTACCTGGGTAATCGGTCATGGGTCATGGGCAGGGTGGGCATCCATCCTGCTGCACAGCTCATTCGTACCGACCTGGAGCAATACAACGTTGAACTCATTGATATCGCCCCCGATCAAACGGCCTCGCCCACCATTTCCTCTATTCTGATTCGAAAAGCAACGGGCGATCGTACCGTTGTCTACACCACCTCTGCTGCACGGATGGGGCATGCGGCTTTGACATCTCTCAATTCCTGCACAAATGCGGGCGTGGCATTCGGCCCTGACGGTTTACCCTCAACCCTTAGAGAGTCACCGAATGCCGCGCCCCTACCCCACCCACATCCATCTGCGTCCATCTGCGTCCATCTGCGTTCCCTATCCCAACACCACATTCTCCTGATCGACGGCCACCAGATGTCCCTCAGCGAAGAAGCCGCAAACCACGCAAAAGCCAACAGTATCCCCGTCGTCGTCGATGGCGGCAGTTGGAAACCTGGCTTTGAAAAAGTGCTGGCGCTAACGGACTACGCCATTTGCTCCGCCGATTTCTTCCCACCCGACTGCAAGAATTCCACTGAAGTCATGGACTACCTGCGATCGCTCCACATCCCCCACATCGCCATCACCCAGGGCGCAAAACCAATCCTCTACAGCAGCAACAAGATCTGCGGCGAACTTCCCGTTCCGCAGATTCAACCCGTAGACACCTTAGGTGCAGGCGATATCTTTCATGGTGCCTTCTGCGATGCGATTTTGCGGATGGGCTTTCAGGAGGCATTGGGGGAGGCGGGGGCGATCGCCGCTCGTTCCTGCCTGTCATTTGGCACCCGTGCGTGGATGCAGTCCAACGAAAAGCACGCGGCAGAATAGGGGTTTATGATGAGGGGAAATGCGATCGCTGGCAAGAGGAACAGTCATGGTTTTGCAAGCACCTCCGCCAACTCGAAAACTGCTGGTGACCTGGGAAAAGCTCCCGGACAACTTTGTTCTGCCGGATGACCCTGTGGAAAATATTCAACAGCCACCGCTTGCCGCCGCACTCACCGATGCGCTGGGAGAGGCCAATCTGATTCCACCCAATGCGCTGATCGCCTCTAACTTTGGCCTGGTGGCAACGATCAACGGCAAAACCGTTGTCAAAGCACCCGATTGGCTTTACATCCCCCAGGCGAATCCAGTTCCAGCCGGGGTCATTCGCCGCAGCTATACCCCCAACCTGGAGGGAGAACCCGTCGCCATCGTCATGGAATTCCTATCGGAGACCGACACCGAGGAGTATTCGCTCCGTCCCACCTTCCCCTACGGCAAACTTTTCTTCTACGAACGCATCCTGCAAGTCCCAATCTACGTAATTTTTGACCCCGCTGATGCCTTCCTGGAGGTGCGCCAGCTCCAGAATGGTCAGTATACGCTCATCCCCCCCAACGCCAATGAGCGGTTCTGGATTCCCGAAATCCAGCTCTTCCTCGGTCGCTGGTGGGGCGAACGACTGGGAACCACCGGACACTGGCTGCGCTGGTGGGATGCAGCGGAGAATCTGCTGCTGTGGAGCTTTGAACAGGCTGAACAGGAGCGCCAGCGAGCTGAACAAGAGCGCCAGCGAGCTGAACAGGAGCGCCAGCGGGCTGAACAGGAACGCCAGCGGGCTGAACAGGAACGACTGAGAGCCGAAGAGGAGAGTCAGCGGGCAGAGCAGGAACGCCAGCGAGCTGAACAGGAACGCCAGCGGGCAGAGGCCGCAGAACAAGAGCTGGCTCGCCTGAGAGCACAACTGCGGCAGCAAGGTGAGTCTTAGCACCTTAGGGATCTGCTGTTTAATAAAATC
>JBIKWV010000843.1:0-3115 GCA_044356135.1 Elainellaceae cyanobacterium | reverse complement strand
TTGTTTTGTGCGGGGGGGCCCCCCCCCCCCCCCCCCCACACAATCAAAAAATCATATTTCAAATCAGCAACGCCGAAAACTGCAATAAGTTAGACGAATACCACAAGCTAAATCGTCCAAGTCTGTGCATCCATCCTTCCCAGGGAGGATATTTTGTTCTAATTGTCTATCCGAAAACCGAAAATCCAAATTCTGGCAGGCGCGACGCTACAGCGTCGCGCCTGCCAGAATTTGGATTTTCGGATAGGCGCTCTATTGCACTTCCCGTTCGGGTGAGAAGGTGCAGGGGTGATTCCCCCTTAAGGGGGTCAGGGGGTGTGCCCCTGCGCGGGGGCACCGCCCCCACACCCCCTGTACCTCACGCGGATGAAAACCGCTATAAGTCCTGGGCTTTTGACTAAATTTCGCCGATTTTTCCCGAAACGCTCGCTCTGCAAGCGTTTCGGGGAAAATCGGCGCTAAAATAATATGCCGCTAAACGCCCCATAAGAGGGCGTTTAGCGGCATTAGAGGGACAATAGTCAAAACTTCAGTACGTTAAAGTAAGTAGGCAGGCGCGATTAAGCTTGAACCCCAAAAGCTGTTCCGCTCGTGCAGCGAGCGGAACAGCTTTTGGGGTTCAACTTTTTCCACGCCCACACACAGCATTCTATTCAATTGCCGGAGCGAGATGACAATAGGGATTTGGATCCTGGGTGACCAGCTCTGGACGGGACAATCGGCGCTACAAAGCCTTGAGACTCAACGGCAGACCACACCCGTTATTTTCATCGAGTCCCTGCAACATGCCCAAAAACTGCCCTACCATCTGCAAAAACTGGTGCTGGTGTGGGCCGCGATGCGGCACTTTGCAGAAGACCTGCGGCAGGTGGGGTGGCCTGTCACCTACAGCCAATCGGAGGATTTCCGAAGGGCGCTGGTAGATTGGATCGAGCAGTGCCAGATTACCGAAATTCGGGTGATGTCTCCGAGCGATCGCCCTTTCCGAAAACTGATTCAATCGCTGGATCTGCCCTGCACCCTTACCCTGACGCCCAACAACCGATTTATCTGGAGCGATGAAGCCTTTACGACGTGGGCCAGCTCCCGCAAACGGCTGGTCATGGAAGACTTTTACCGGGAGGGCCGGAAGCGGTTCGACATTCTGATGGTGGGCGATCAGCCCGTGGGAGGGCGATGGAACTTCGACCGGGAGAATCGTAAGCCACCCAAAGGAAAATTAACGCTTCCAGAAGCCCTGTGGTTTCAGCCGGACGCTATCACGCAGCAAGTGATCGACTGGGTAAAGCAGTCGGACGCCTTTCAGGATAGCCAGCAGTACTGGGAAGTAGAACCCTTTCGCTGGGGCGTCACCCGGCAGCAGGCGCTTCAGGTGCTGGCGTGGTTTGTAGAAACTCGACTGTCGGAGTTTGGCCCCTATCAGGATGCGATGATCATGGGGGAACAGACAATGTGGCACGCGATGCTATCGCCCTATCTCAACATTGGTTTGATTCATCCGATGGAAGTGCTGGAGGCAGTGGGAAAAGCCTACGATCAGCATCGTGATCAGGGGCAGTTGAATAGCATCGAAGGATTTGTTAGGCAGATTTTGGGATGGCGGGAATATATCAATGGCATTTACAACTACATGGGAGAAGATTACCCTGAGCACAACTGGTTTAACCACACGCAGCCATTGCCGGAGTTCTACTGGACAGGCGAAACGAAGATGAACTGCTTACACCACATCCTGACGCAGGTGAAAGAGACAGGATACGCTCATCACATTCAGCGATTGATGGTTTTGAATAACTTTGGATTGATTGCTGGCATCTCTCCGCAGGAACTAGAGAAATGGTTCCATGCCGCATTTATTGATGGCTATGACTGGGTGATGCAGCCCAACGTGATTGGCATGGGGCAGTATGCCGACGGGGGACGAATGGCCTCCAAACCCTACGCTGCCTCTGCGAACTACATCAACAATATGAGCAATTATTGCAAGCACTGTGTCTATCATCCGCGCGATCGCACTGGAGACACCGCCTGCCCCTTTAACTTCTTCTACTGGGATTTTCTTGCCCGTCACCAGGAACAACTGAAGACCAACCATCGCATGGGCCAGATGCTCCTGAATTTGCGACGACTCTCCCCGGAGGAACTGGAGAAAGTTCGACAAAAAGCGGACGAGTGGCGTGCCGAGCATGGGGCACCTTAAAGCCCAGAAAAATACTGCACCCGCACAGCGGGTGCAGTATTTTTCTGGCTATGAACTAAACTTCTGCTTCAAGTATTAGTGCCTCTTCCTCAGGCGCTGGATGACCGGGCAGCAGCCAACTCAGCAGAATGGCCGTTAACCCACCTGTCGAGATGCTGGAACCAAACAGATTTTGCACGATGGCGGGCTTGCCCTCAAGGATTTCAGGTGCGTAGAGAACGCCTAACCCCATTGCCAGGGAAACCGCAATAATTATGGCGGCCCGACGATCCAGCTTTGCCGTTGAGATAATTTTGACGCCTGCAACAGCGATTGAGCCAAACATGACCGTCGTCGCGCCGCCCAGCACAGGCTGGGGAATTGACTGAAACAGCCCCCCAACAATCGGCAGCAATCCCAGAATCATAAACATGCCAGCGACGAAGAAGCCCACATACCGACTCCCAACACCCGTCATCTGGATCACACCATTGTTCTGACTGAACGTGGTGTTGGGGAAAGTGTTCAGGAGAGCAGCGATCGCAGAGTTAACCCCATCACCCAACACCCCACCTTTAATCCGACGCACATAGACCTTCCCCGATACAGGTTCACCGGAGACTGTGGATGTTGCAGTCAGGTCACCGACGGTTTCAATGGCTGTCAGAACGTATAGCAAAATAAATGGCAGAAATGCACCAAAGTTGAAGCTCAACCCATAGCGAAAGGGAATGGGAAAACTGACGAGTGGGAGCGTACTTAACGCACTAAAGTTGACAATTCCCAGGGCGATTGAAACCAGGTAACCCACCACCAGACCAATGGCGATCGCCCCCATCTTCAAAAAGCGGTTTTCGGCAGTGGTCAGAATGACCACAATCAGCAGCACCATCCCTCCCAGCAGGAGATTCTGTGTACTCCCGAAGGTGCCATTCT
>JBIKWV010000842.1:0-3122 GCA_044356135.1 Elainellaceae cyanobacterium | reverse complement strand
GGGGAGGTACTGCCAGATGTCTTCCGCCAGGTGAGAGAGAACGGGGGCGATCGCCCTTGCCAGATTCTCGATCGCCACTGCCAGTACCGTCTGACAACTGCGACGACGGGGTGAATTCTCCGCGCTGATGTAGAGCCGATCTTTGGCGATATCCAGATAGAAGTTGGACAGGTCTACCACGCAGAAATTCTGCACCGTCTGGAAAAACCGGAAAAACTGGTACGTCTCAAACGCATCTTCCACTTCGGCAAACACCTCGGTGATGCGGTGCAGCATGTACTTGTCCAGTTCCGGCAGTTGATCGTAGGGAACCGCGTCCTGCTTTGGGTCAAAGTCGTGCAGGTTGCCCAGCAAGAAGCGAGCCGTATTGCGGATTTTGCGATATACGTCCGCCAACTGCTTCAGGATGTTCTTACCCAGCGGCACATCCGAAGAATAGTCCACCGAAGACACCCACAGGCGCAGCACGTCAGCCCCGTAGGGTGGCTCCTCCTTCTGGTTCTTGCCGCCGTCGATCACGATCGCCGGATCGACCACGTTCCCCAGAGACTTACTCATCTTGCGGCCCTGCTCATCCAGCACAAACCCGTGGGTCAGCACCGACTTGTAGGGCGCATGGCCATTCACTGCCACACTGGTTAGCAAACTGGACTGGAACCATCCCCGGTGCTGGTCAGAGCCTTCCAGGTACAGATCCACCGGGTAGCGCAGCCCTTCCCATTCGCTGGTCACCGCCGCCCAGGAAGAACCGGAGTCAAACCAGACATCCATCGTGTCCATGCCCTTGCGGTAGTTGCCAGCCTCGGCGCGGTACTGCTGCGGCAGCAGTTCTTCGACAGATAGTTCCCACCAGGCATCGGAACCTTTTTCGGCAAAGATCGCTTCGATGTGGGCGATCGTCTCCGCATTCATCAGCGCCTCGCCCGTCTCGTTGTGGTAGAACACGGGGATGGGCACACCCCAACTGCGCTGACGCGAGATACACCAGTCCGATCGCTCCGACACCATTGACGTGATGCGGTTCTCACCCGTGGCGGGAATCCAGTTGACCTCGGCGATCGCCCTCATTGCCTCCTCTCTAAACCCATCCACCGAGGCAAACCACTGCTCCGTGGCGCGGTAGATCACGGGTTTCTTCGTGCGCCAGTCGTAGGGATAGCGGTGGGCGTAGACTTCCTCTTTTAAGAGGGTCTTTGCTTCCTTCAGCGCCTGGATCACCGCTTCGTTGGCATCCTTCAGCACGTTCAATCCCTTAAACGGCCCCGCTTCATCGGTGAAGTTGCCGTAATCGTCCACGGGAGACAGCACGGGCAAACCGTAGCGCTGTCCCACCTGGAAGTCGTCCATGCCGTGACCGGGGGCGGTGTGAACCAGACCTGTACCAGATTCGGTCGTCACATAATCGCCGCCGATGACGATTGGACTTTCCCGCTCGAACAGCGGGTGCAGGTAGGTGGAATGCTCCAGGTCTTTGCCCTTGAGTTCGGCTTTCACTGTCAGGGTGGTGCCCATCAGTTGCGACAGCCGCTCCACCAGGTCTTTCGCTACGATCAGGTAGCGGAAGCGCACATCAGGGTCAAGGATATCCTGGTCGTTGCTGGTTTTCTCGACCACCACATAAGCTAAATCAGGGTTCAAGGCCACCGCCAGGTTAGCAGGGATTGTCCAGGGGGTCGTCGTCCAGATCGCCACCCCCAGTTCTGACACATAGGGCTTGAAGGCAGCAGCGGCCTCCGACAGGCTCACCACCGGGAAGCCCACGTAGATGCTGCGGGAGGTATGACCGTCGGGATACTCCAGTTCCGCCTCCGCCAACGCCGTCTGAGAACTGGGACTCCAGTAGACGGGCTTCAATCCCCGGTAGATATAGCCTTTCGTCACCATCTGACCGAAGACGTGGATCTGTGCCGCCTCGTACTTGGGCAGCATGGTCATGTAGGGGATATCCCAATCACCCCACACACCGTAGCGCTTGAAGCTGTTGCGCTGTCCATCAAGCTGTTGCAGCGCCCAGGCTTTGGCCTTGCGGCGCAGTTCCAGAGGCGTCAGGTTTTGCCGCTCTTCGGGCTTCATTTCTTGCAGCACCTTCAGCTCGATCGGCAGACCGTGACAGTCCCAACCGGGCACGTAGCGCACCTTGCGGCCTTTGAGGATCTGGTACTTGTTGATGGTGTCCTTCAGCGTTTTGTTCATCGCATGACCAATGTGCAGCGATCCATTGGCGTAGGGAGGCCCATCGTGCAGCGTGAAAATCTCCCCCGGATTGGCCTGCGACAGCTTTTCATAAATCTGATGGTCTGCCCAGAATTTTTGCAGCTCCGGTTCGCGCTTCGTTGCGTTGGCCCGCATGTCGAAGGCGGTCTTGGGCAGGTTAACGGTGTCTTTATAGCTTCCTGGTTCTGTCACGATCGCCAAGGGGGTTGAGAATACAGATTACTTAAGGATTGTAGCGAACGATCGCCCGTTAAAGAATCGCCCCAGCGATTCCACCTGCGGGGAACGGTAGAGCGATCGCGCTTCTTAATCCTGTCGTACCACCATAGCATATTGTGTTACAAATGTAGTATAGCAGTCCGGGCTGAGGCGATCGCTGAGCAATAAACACCCAGTATCCGCGACAGGACATTTTTACCCGGTTGGTGTTCATGCAACTCTGTAGGAGTCAACAACCGTTGACCCACTCCTATGGTCAATGAACAACGGAACCGGGGGCGATCGGGCGAACCGGGGGCGATCGGGCGAATCGGGGGCGATTGGACGAACCGGGGGCGAACGACCGTGTCGCGCCTACCGTGACCATTGCGTTTGGGGCGATCGCCAAAAAGTTCAGGTGGCGATCGCCCCCTTCACCCCCAGACCTCCGAGGTCTTTCCCCGGCTCTCGACAATTTTCGATGCGCCCCAAAAAGACCTCGGAGGTCTGACCGCAACCGATCGCACCCTTCCCCCCCAGACCTCCGAGGTCTTTCCCCGGCTCTCGACAATTTTGCTGTCCCCCAAAAGACCTCGGAGGTCTGGCCGCAACTGATCGCACCCTTCCCCCCCAGACCTCGGAGGTCTTTCCCTGGCTCTCGACAATTTCGCTGTCCCCCAAAAGACCTCGGAGGTCTGGCCGCAACGGAC
>JBIKWV010000839.1:0-3130 GCA_044356135.1 Elainellaceae cyanobacterium | reverse complement strand
CCACCCCGGCCCGTCTCCGGGTTGTCCAAAAAAACGCCGCGATTTAGTCAAAAGTCCAGTAATACCTGCTTTTATTCCTGCTAAAAGAATTTTAGTGTCGCTTTATCCCGGCTTCACTGACCGTAAGCTACCCTTTCTCTCAAGAGAGATCCCTTGATACTCTAGAGATGCTGCTCCGCTGTCAATCGATCCCATCACCCTTTTGCTATGATCCATTCCTTTCTGGCTCGCCTCCACCATCCCGATCGCCCCGTAATTGTTTTCGACGGCGCAATGGGCACCAACCTCCAGGTGCAGAACCTGACGGCAGAAGACTTTGGTGGCGCAGAGTATGAGGGCTGCAACGAGTATCTGGTGGTGACCAAACCAGAAGCCGTGGCCAAGGTTCACCGAGATTTTCTAGCGGCAGGAGCCGATGTTATCGAAACAGACACCTTTGGCGCGGCGTCGATCGTGCTGGCGGAGTACAACCTCCAGGACAGAGCCTATGAGCTGAACAAGATGGCGGCTGAGCTGGCCAAGCGCTGTACAGCAGAATTTTCGACCCCAGAGAAACCCCGGTTTGTGGCCGGGTCAATGGGGCCAACCACCAAACTGCCAACGTTGGGGCACATCGACTACGACACGATGAAGGACTCCTTTGCAGAACAGGCGGAAGGTCTGCTGGACGGGGGCGTTGATCTATTCATCGTTGAAACCTGCCAGGATGTGCTGCAAATCAAGGCGGCGTTGAGCGCGATCGAATCGGTATTTGAAACCAGAGGAACCCGGATTCCCCTGATGGTCTCAGTGACGATGGAGACGACGGGCACCATGCTGGTCGGGTCTGACGTGGCCGCCATGCTGACGATTCTGGAGCCTTTCCCCATCGATATTCTGGGATTGAACTGCGCCACCGGGCCGGACTTGATGACCGAGCACATCAAATATCTGTCGCAGCATTCCCCCTTTGTGGTGTCCTGCATCCCTAATGCAGGTCTCCCCGAAAACGTCGGTGGCCACGCCCACTACAAGCTGACGCCGATGGAACTGCGCATGGCACTGACTCGCTTTGTCGAAACCCTGGGCGTGCAGGTGATTGGTGGCTGCTGCGGCACACGCCCCGAACACATCCAGCAACTCGCAGAAATCGCCAGCACCCTGAACCCCAGAGCCAGGACGGTTAGAACTCCTGAGACTCGCAAGGGTCACCCTGCCCTCGATTACGTCCCCTCCGCCGCGTCCATCTATAATGCGCAACCCTATGACCAGGACAACTCTTTCCTGATTATTGGTGAACGGCTCAATGCCAGTGGCTCTAAGAAGGTAAGAGAACTGCTCAACGCCGAAGATTGGGATGGCCTGGTGTCGGTGGCGCGATCGCAGGTGAAAGAAGGTGCCCACGTCCTGGATGTGAATGTGGACTATGTGGGGCGCAACGGCGAACACGATATGCACGAACTAGTGTCACGTCTGGTGACCAACGTCAACCTGCCGCTGATGCTGGACTCCACCGAATGGCAAAAGATGGAGGCCGGACTGAAGGTGGCGGGCGGCAAATGCCTGCTCAACTCCACGAACTACGAGGACGGCGAGGAGCGCTTCTTCAAGGTGCTGGAGCTGGCCAAACAGTACGGTGCCGGGGTCGTGGTCGGAACCATCGATGAAGAGGGCATGGCGCGAACAGCGGAGCGGAAGTTTGCGATCGCCCAGCGCGCTTACCGCGATGCCCTGGAATACGGCCTCCCCGCCTACGAGATCTTCTATGACCCGCTGGCGCTGCCCATTTCAACCGGGATTGAGGAAGACCGGGAAAACGGCAAAGCCACGATTGAGGCGATTCGCATGATCCGGCAGAATCTGCCGGGGGTTCACATCGTTCTCGGTGTGTCGAATATTTCCTTTGGTCTCAGTCCTGCGGCCCGGATTGTGCTGAACTCAATGTTTCTGCATGAAGCGACCGAAGCGGGAATGGATGGGGCGATCGTCAGTGCGGCCAAAATTCTGCCGCTGGCCAAGATTGAACCGCAGCATCAGGAGGTCTGCCATCAATTAATCTATGACGAGCGCAAGTTTGATGAGAATGGTGTGTGCGTCTACGATCCCCTGACAGTGTTGACCACGCTGTTTGAGGGCGTATCTGCGAAGGATACGCGATCGAAGGAATCCCTGGCAGATCTGCCGATTGAGGAGCGCCTCAAGCGCCACATTATCGATGGCGAACGCATTGGTCTGGAGGATGCCCTGGCGGTGGCGCTCCAGCAGTATCCCCCGCTGGACATCATCAACACCTTCCTGCTGGACGGCATGAAAGTGGTCGGGGAACTGTTTGGCTCCGGTCAGATGCAGCTCCCCTTTGTACTGCAATCGGCGGAAACCATGAAGTCTGCGGTGGCCTACCTGGAACCCTTCATGGAGAAAGAGGAATCGGACAGCAACGGTAAGGGCACGTTTATCATCGCCACCGTCAAGGGTGACGTACACGATATCGGCAAAAACCTGGTGGATATCATCCTCACCAACAACGGCTATCGGGTGATCAACCTGGGGATTAAACAGCCCGTTGAGAATATCATTGAAGCCTATCAGCAGCACAAAGCAGACTGCATCGCCATGAGCGGCCTGCTGGTGAAGTCTACCGCCTTCATGAAGGAAAACCTGGAGGTGTTCAACGAGCGCGGCATTACCGTTCCCGTAATTCTGGGGGGAGCAGCGCTGACGCCCAAGTTTGTCTACGAGGACTGCCAGAACACCTACAAGGGACGGGTGATCTACGGGAAGGATGCCTTCGCCGACCTGAATTTCATGGACAAGCTGATGCCCGCCAAGTCTGCTGGCGAGTGGGATGACATGAAGGGATTTGCGGGTGAGGAGAATGGTTTCAAGGCGCAGGACGTGAAGACAACGGAGGAGAAAACTTCCACGGGAGAAACGCCTGCGGTTGTCGATACTCGCCGTTCGGAAGCAGTGGCGATCGACATCCCTCGTCCCACGCCACCCTTCTGGGGCACAAAGATCCTGGAACCGCAGGACATTTCCCTGGAGGAGGTGTTTGGCTATCTCGACATGCAGGCGCTAATCGCTGGACAGTGGCAGTTTCGGAAGCCAAAGGAGCAGTCGCGGGAGGAGTATGACGCCTTTTTGCAGGAGA
>JBIKWV010000840.1:0-3130 GCA_044356135.1 Elainellaceae cyanobacterium | reverse complement strand
GTTTCGCGGTATATTGGTTATTGCGCCGATTTTTTCCTGCAAAGCTGATTGCATCAGCTTTGCAGGAAAAATCGGCGCAATTTAGTCAAAAGTCCAGTCGTTTAGATGGGGTACTCAGGGGATTGCTGAACCAGCCCGCCTATTTTGGAAAAGTGAATACCCAAGTTTTCCTTTCCAGCAAAGTGGGGGTATCGCCAGGGGAACACCGTTCGTTCGATCTGGCAGAAACCATCTGCCCACCAACCTTCCTATACTTCTGGAATCACCTCTGATAATGTCCCATCCACCAGGACTGGAGGCACTGTGCGATTGCTGTTGACTGATTTCTGATCCAGCCGGGTTGCCTGTTCCAGCGCCATTCGTTCTCTGGCGCGCCGGACAAATGGCTGAAGTGCCTGAGCGCTTTTTCCCGTCAGTAGACCCATCTGTTCGGGGGACATGCCTCGCATGAGCATCTCAACACACCAGGTCTGCGCGGCCTGCTCAATTCTGGGGGGATGGCCTTCGGGGGTCAATAGTCCTTCGGTTAACGTTTGCCAGCGTTGGCGAATTTCAACGGGGGAGATCGCTCTTCCACCCTCGTTTAGAAACAGGGCTGTCTGAACATCTTTGCGAAATTTCAGCCAGCGGGTAAGGGGATTATTTTGGGGGGAACCGTAGCGTTTGCCGAGGATGGTCTGGTTCAGCAGCACCTGACGAGAGGAACCCTGGACGTAGATGAGAGACTGGGTGTTGTCGCTGATCAGGTTGACCCGTTTGAGGGAGGTGAGTTCTTCGGGGGAAAGGCCAGCCGCAAACAACGTGTAGGCGATCGCAAAATCCTGGAAACTTATTTTCTTTGCTCGCTTGAGAATGTCGTGAACCAGAGGCGCAGGTAGATCTTCAACGACGGGTTCTGCGCGGGTGGCGACTGCCCCTGCGGTCAATTGTGAAGCAACCGCGCCTGGGGTAGCAGAACGCAGACTGGCCTCAGGAGCGGTGACCGCGCCAAACAGAAACATTTCTACCAGTCCCTCCACGAAGCTCTCGCGGTTCTGCCACAGCTCGTTGAACTCGCTGGAGAATTCCAGGACGGCGTACCCCAGCAGGAGGCTGTTGAGCAGGCTGGCCAGTTTTTCGGAGGAGAGCCTCGTTTGTAGTCGCTCCTGCCGCAGCACCGTGGCCAGATACTGGGCAGTATAGCGATTGGCCTGAGCCACGCCTCGCCCCAACGCCCGTTTATTCTCGATGGGGTAGTGTGCGGCCTCCCCAATCAGGGATCTCACAAACTCTTGAATTTGCTCTAATGCCTGTAGGTGAACATTGGCGTAGTCCCTTAGTGCCTGGGAAACCCCATCAATTTGATTGGCCTGCTGATCCAGTGTCGTCTCAAGCTGGCTCAGGGCAGCGGGGTCTTCCATCACCGCCAGCAGCAACCCGTGCTTGTTGCCGAAGTGGCGAAACAGCGTAACTTCGTTTACCTCGGCCAGGTCTGCAATTTGTTTGGTCGTAGTTTCGGTGACACCTTGAGCGATGAAAAGCTGAATGGCGGCCTGAATCAGGCGTTCTCTGGTGGAGGAGCGGCGTTCAGTCATGAGAGATTGCAAGTGGCACTTGCACTTATTGAGAGTTTACTGCTATGCTTAGAGATGTAAGCAGCACTTGCAGTAACTCCACTGTAACGGCTTTTTGCAAAAAGGCTGGATTTCACCTGTGGTTGTCTGTGCGATCGCAGTGAGAAGGTCTCGCCTGAGGATCATGACGATCGCCAGAACACAAGCGCCAGAAATTAAGACAGTTTGGGTTTTTAAGTTATCCTGCATGTCTTTACATCAAAATCATCTCCCTCTACAGCCTTTCCCAGGCGAATCAGGTAAGGATTTCGGGGTGCAGGGGCCTCGACAACTCGACCCCGCTTGAGCGCAGGCCGAAAGCTGAGTGCTCAGCCGAACGGCGTCGCCCCCACCTCCTTGTACCTCACCAGCATGAAAAACGCTGCAAATTGGAGGAGTGATTTAAGAAGCGAACTTTAATTCTGTCCAGTCATCGTGTCCGGTTTTTGGGTGTTGCATTTGCATTCACCCTGATCAGTCTGGCAATTCTGCTGGCGTTGGCTGTGCAGTTTTTCGAAGCGGCGTTTGCCCTTTCTGCAAAAGCATCAGCAGAGCAACTTGTACAACGGAAAAGGAAAGTTCATGACAACAGGTTCTGTAAAATCTGGCTCCCAGGGATTGGACTGGTCCAGGCTCAACTGGACAAATCTCCTCTTTTTCACCGCCGTTCACATCCTGGCGTTAGTGGCCCCCTTCTTCTTCTCCTGGTCGGCGCTGGGAGTAGCTATTTTCCTACACTGGCTGACGGGCAGTATTGGCATCTGTCTGGCCTATCACCGGATGCTGACCCATCGCAGTTTCCAGGTGCCTAAGTGGCTGGAGTACATCCTGGCCACTATCGGCGCACTGGCTCTGGAAGGTGGCCCTATTTTCTGGGTGTCTGGCCACCGTCTGCACCATGCCCACACCGAAGATGAGGACAAAGATCCCTATTCCTCCCGGCGCGGTTTCTGGTGGAGCCATATCCTGTGGCTGATCTTCCCCCGCTCAGAATTTTTCAACATCGATGCCTACCAGCGCTATGCCCCTGAACTGGCGCGCGATCCCTACTATCGCTGGCTCGATCGCTATTTCTTTTTCCTGCAAATCCCTCTGGGACTGCTGCTGTTCGCGCTGGGCGGTTGGCCGTTTGTGTTCTGGGGCATGTTTGTTCGACTGGTGCTCCTGTGGCACAGCACCTGGTTCATCAACTCCGCTACCCACATGTTCGGCTACCGCAACTTTGATAGCGAAGACAACTCCCGCAACCTCTGGTGGGCAGCAATTCTAGCTTACGGTGAAGGCTGGCACAATAACCACCACACCTATCCCAATGTGGCTCCTGCAGGGCTTCGCTGGTATGAGATTGACATGACCTGGTGGTCTATCAAACTGCTGCAAACGCTTGGACTGGCGAAGAAAGTGGTAATGCCGCCGCCGGGGGCAATTTCTAAGCTGTAGATTTTGATTAGGGGGAAAGGTGTAGTGCACCTTTCCCCCTTTAAGATCGCGAATTAAATAAAACCAAATTGCTTTTGGGAGAGGCGCGGCTTCGCCGC
>JBIKWV010000841.1:0-3130 GCA_044356135.1 Elainellaceae cyanobacterium | reverse complement strand
TTTTTCTTGAAACGCTGACTGCGTCAGCGTTTCAAGAAAAATCGGCGCGATTTAGTCAAAAATCCAGCAAGGATCGCGAATGAAATAAAACCGAATTGTTTTTGAGAGAAGCGAGGCTTCACCTCTCTCAAAAACAATTACAGGTTAATTTGTTCACGATCTTAAGCATGTTGAACTGAAAACATTAAAAGAGCGCCACTCACGAATGGATGGCGCTCTTTCAACTCAGTGTAAAACCGAAGACTTACTTAACGGAGACCTTACCGCCAGCTTCTTCCAGCTTCTTCTTGGCTTCCTCAGCAGCTTCCTTAGGCACAGCTTCGCGGACGGGCTTGGGCGTGGATTCCACCACATCCTTCGCTTCCTTCAGGCCGAGGCCGGTCAGTTCGCGGACGACTTTCAGAACGGCGATCTTCTTGTCGGCGGGAACGTCTTCCAGAATCACGTCGAACTCGGTCTTCTCTTCGACTTCCTCAACCGGGGCGGCAGCGCCTGCACCAGGAACAGCCGCGACTACTCCAACGGGAGCAGCAGCGGTGACGCCGAAGGCTTCTTCAATTTGCTTCACCAGTTCGGCTGCTTCCAGCAGCGAAAGGGTTTTTAGCTTTTCCAAAATTTCATCGGTTGCAGCAGACATGAGCAGATTCCTCTTGCATGTTTAGTGTGTGAAACGGCGATCGGCTGTGAGTCACAGCATCTCGCGTGAAAGAAACCGCGACTAGGCGGCGTCTTTGTCTTTGTCGGCGATCGCCTGCGTGACGCGAGCCAGCGACGACGGCACTTCTTTGATGCCAACAGCGACTTTGGTGGTGACAGCGTTGATCGCACCCGCGATCTGGGCAATGAGTTGCTCCTTCGAGGGCAGGTCTCCGATCGCTTTAACGTCGGCTTCGGTCAGGGCACGGCCTTCCATTGCGCCACCGCGAATTGCGGTTTTCTTAGACGCTTTCTGGAAATCCTGGTATGCCTTGAGCGCACCACCAATGTCATCCTTCAGCAGCAGAAAGGCGGAGGATTCTTTACAGAACTGGGTGATGGGTTCCCAGTTGGCGTCATCCTTAACGGCAATCCGCATCAGGGTGTTTTTCGCCACCTTACAGTCGGCACCCAGCGGACGCAGTTTACGACGCAGGTTCGTGATCTCAGCAACGGTCAGCCCCTTGTAGTCGATCACGACCGTCAACTGGGCCTGGCTCAAGCTTTCCTTCAGCTCAGCTACCAGTTCCTGCTTATCTTCCAGTGTTCTTCCCATGTTAGTCTCACCTCCTTAAGTGGGTATGAATCACCAAAACTTGTTGCTCCTCTTGCTCGGCTCTCCTTTCCCTTCATGGGAGAGGGGTTGGGCGTCCCGTAAGCAATCGTCGAACGGGAGAGGGTTCCAGCAAAAAGCCCCGGACACACTGCCGGGGCAAATCAAATGGTCATTCCCGCATCAGGAGCGGAAAGCATTGAATCAACCTCGGCAGGAAATTAAGCCAATGGCACCTGCTGTCTCTGGCCTTGCTATTCAATTGGAGCACTCTTCAATCGGATGTTCTCCTGACGATTGGAAAAACTTTGATTAAGCACCGAGCTCGGCTGCCTTCAGATCGCGGAGGGAGTTGATCTCCACCTGAATCGAAGGCCCCATAGTCGCAGAGACGTACATCGTGCGCCAGTAGCGACCTTTCGCCCCCGTGGGACGGTTCCGGTCAATGGTTTCTTGCAGAGCCTTCAGGTTAACCAGCAGATCCTCTGCCGAGAAGGTTGCCTTACCAAACAGGACGTGGACGATACCCGCACGATCGGCGCGAAACTCCAGTTTACCAGCTTTGAACTCAGAAATGGCCTGAGTCACGTCAAACGTTACCGTGCCGCCCTTGGGGGACGGCATCAGGCCACGGGGACCCAGCATTCGACCCAGTTTAGCCACCTGGGGCATGACATCGGGCGTGGCAATCAGGACGTCGAAATCCATCATGCCTTTGGAAATTTCATCAATCAATTCTTCGGATCCGGCCAGGTCTGCGCCGTTGTTCGTCGCTTCCGCCACCTTCTCACCGCGAGCGATTACCGCTACCCGGATTACCTGTCCGGTGCCTTTGGGCAGGGCAACCGTAGTTCTAAGCTGCTGGTCGGTGTATTTGGGGTCAATCCCCAGACGGATGTGGGCTTCAGCTGATTCGGGAAACTTGGCGGTCGCCGTTTCTTTCAGTAGATTCAGCGCTTCGAGGGGTTCATACGCCCGGTCTTCAACTTTTGCTTGAAGCTCCCGCAGGCGGCGTGATACTTTCTTTGGCATTTTTCTCTCCTGGGGTCATGGCGAGGGGATCCCTCTGCCCCGATAAGGTTGTTCGTTGATTTCAGTAGGAATTTCAGTGCGATTTTCGGTTGAACCGAACTCGTAGAAATTACGCTTCTTTGATGGTCACACCCATATTGCGGGCGGTGCCTTCAATGATGTTCATTGCCATCTCAACGTCATTGGCGTTCAGGTCAGGCATCTTAGTCTGGGCAATTTCCCGCAGTTGGGCACGGGTGATGGAACCCACTTTTTTCTTGTTAGGCTCACCAGAACCCCGCTCGATGCCAGCCGCCTTCTGGATCAGAACCGAAGCGGGAGGGGTTTTCAGGACAAAGGTGAAACT
The DNA here is from genome assembly GCA_044356135.1 of Elainellaceae cyanobacterium. Lineage (GTDB taxonomy): Bacteria > Cyanobacteriota > Cyanobacteriia > Elainellales > Elainellaceae > CAZVXA01. The sequence continues at coordinate 503 of JBIKWV010000841.1, read as the reverse complement.
TCGATCTTCGTAGACCGAGATCTCTACCGGGATGACCGTCCCCGCCTGGTCAGCGGTTCGGGCGTTGTACTCTTTGCAGAACATCATGATGTTGACCCCGTGCTGACCCAGCGCGGGACCAATCGGAGGAGCCGGGTTTGCTTTCCCGGCATTGAGTGCCAGCTTAATGATGGCGACGACTTTTTTTGCCATTGAATTTAGCTCTGTTTTTGAACCTGATTAAACTCCAGTTCGACGGGTGTATCCCGTCCGAAGATGGAGAGCAGTGCCTTCAGCTTGCTGCGCTCAGGGCTGACCTCAAAGACCTCGCCTTCAAAGTCTTTAAATGGCCCCGACAGCACCACAATTTTGTCACCTGCCGCCATATCGATTTTGACGACGGGCTTCTGCTCCTGAGCGCGTTTGAAGATCCGCTCCACCTCTGCCGCACCGAGGGGCATTGGTTTGACGTGACCCCTTCCCCGACCGTAGCGGCGTTTTTGTTCCGCCCCCACGAAGTTGAT
>JBIKWV010000838.1:0-3135 GCA_044356135.1 Elainellaceae cyanobacterium | reverse complement strand
AGTATGCGATCCTGCGGGCGCTGGAGCGCAATCGTTTTCTTGAAGCGAACGGGGATAGTCGCAAGCGGCGGGTGTTTTACACGACCCCGCTGAAGGCGCTGTCAAACCAGAAGCTAAGAGACTTCCGCGATCGCTATGGCGAAGATCAGGTGGGTTTGCTCACGGGTGACAACTCGATTAACCGGGATGCCCCCATTCTGGTGATGACCACGGAAATTTTCCGTAACATGCTCTACGGGACGCCCATCGGGCAGGTGGGTACGTCATTGGAGGGGGTGGAAGCGGTGGTGCTGGACGAGTGCCACTACATGAACGATCGCCAGCGGGGGACGGTGTGGGAGGAATCCATTATCTACTGCCCCAGCAACGTCCAGCTTGTTGCCCTGTCGGCCACCGTTGCCAACAGTGACCAATTGACCGACTGGATTGACCAGGTGCATGGTCCAACGGAACTGGTGTATTCCGACTTCCGTCCTGTCCCCCTCCAGTTCCACTTTGCGACCCAGCGGGGGCTGTTCCCCCTGCTCAACTCCAACCAGAAATCCATCAATCCCCGTTTGAAGCCGAAAGGCGGCAAACAGAAGGCGAAGCAGGACAGTCCCAGTATTGCCGCCGTAGTGGGTCAACTCCAGCAACGGGAGATGCTGCCTGCCATCTACTTCATCTTCAGCCGGCGGGGCTGCGACCAGGCGATCAACGAGATGGCTAATTTCTCGCTGGTCAATCCTGCTGAGGCCGCCCGGTTGAGGCAGCAGATCGACGCCTTCCTGGAGCGCAATCCTGAGGCGGGGCGAGCGGGTCAGATTGAGGCACTCTATCGGGGGGTCGCGGCCCACCATGCCGGAATCCTGCCCGCGTGGAAAGTTCTGGTCGAGGAACTCTTTCAGCAGGGGTTAATTAAAGTCGTCTTTGCCACGGAGACATTGGCGGCAGGAATCAACATGCCCGCCCGCACCACCGTTATTTCCAGCCTGTCAAAGCGCACCGATCGCGGACATCGCCTCCTGACTGCCTCAGAGTTTTTGCAAATGGCAGGGCGGGCCGGACGACGCGGGATGGACGAACTGGGGCACGTCGTCACCGTGCAGAACAAGTTTGAAGGGGCCTCAGAAGCGGCATTCCTGGCAACGCAGGGAGCCGACCCGCTGGTCAGCCAGTTTACCCCCAGCTACGGTATGGTGCTGAATCTGCTGCAAACCCACTCCCTGGAAGAAGCCCGTGCCCTGGTGGAGCGCAGTTTTGGGCAGTATCTCTCGACGCTGTATCTGCGTCCCCAGCAGCAGGCGATCGCCGACCTCACCGCCGAACTGGAGCACCAGCAGGCTCAGCTTGCCCACGTCGATGAAGCCAGTCTGCGGAACTACCAGAAGCTGAACGAGCGCCTCAAGGAAGACCGCCGCATTTTGAAGATGCTTCAACAGCAGGCAATGGAGGTGCAGAGCCGGGATCTGGCCACTGCGCTACCGTTTACGATCGCTGGAACCATTCTCAGCCTGAAAGGAAAACATGTGCCTGTCGGCACACCGCTCCCTGCCGTCCTGGTGACCAAGGTACCGGGAACGGGACATGCCCCCTACCTGATCTGCCTGACCCAGCAGAACCGCTGGATGGTGGTCACCGTCCAGGATGTGGTGGGACTGCACGCAGAGTTTCCCCGGCTGGCAAAGGTAGACAACCTGACGCCGCCGGAGATTCCCCACAAGCCGGGGCAGTCTCGCTCAGGAGATGAGGCCAGTGGAGCGATCGCCCAGCAAATCTCCAGTGTACCCAGTGTGGCTGAGACAGCTCCTGAGGTTCAGGCCCAGCAGGAGCGGGTGGAAGCACTGGAAGCGCAGTTGCGGAGCCACCCGGCGCAAGAATTCGGTAATCCGGCCAACCTGCTGAAACGACAGCACCGAATTGAGCGGCTGCAGGAAGAGATTGGCGATCGCCAGGACAAGCTGGCTCGCCACTCGCAGCACTACTGGCAGGAATTTATCAACCTGATGGAAATCCTGCGGCATTTTGACTGTTTGCATGGGGTGGAGCCAACGCAGTTAGGCCAGGTCGCTGCCGCGATTCGGGGAGACAACGAACTGTGGCTGGGACTGGCGCTGGCCTCAGGTGAACTGGACGACCTTGACCCGCACCACCTGGCCGCTGCCTGTGCTGCTCTGGTGACAGAAGTCTCCCGTCCCGATATCTGGACCCGGTACGAATTCTCCAATGAGGTGGAGGAAGCCCTGGCCGGATTGCGCGGCTACCGACGGCAACTCTTCCAGCTTCAGCGGCGCTATCAGGTGGCTCTGCCGGTCTGGATGGAGTACGACTTCATTGCGCTGGTGGAACACTGGGCACTGGGTGTTGAGTGGACGGATCTGTGCGCCAGCACCAGCCTGGACGAAGGGGATATCGTGCGAATCATGCGACGGACGCTGGATTTTCTGTCGCAGGTGCCCCATGTGCCGCATCTGCCGAGGGAACTTCAGGACAATGCGCGGCGAGCGATCCAGCTCATTGATCGGTTCCCGGTGAACGAGGGGATTGAGTAGCAGCCCACCCATCATCAAAGCGGCGAGGTGCTGTCGCACCTCGCCGCTTTGATGATGGGTTTTGAGCATAATACTAATTCCCCTGCTCTAACCGCTGCTTCGCTTCCTTCTCAAACCACTGTACTACCTGAGGCACTGTCAGATCCTCGATCGCCACGCCCGCTTCGTTCGACATGCGGGTGAGGGGTCTGAGCGACGACATCACGAGTTGGGTGAAGAACCCCTTGAAGCTGCCGTCGAATCCGTTCTCAGGTTGCAAAGAGGGGTCTTGAAAGATCCAGTCTTCGATCTGATAAGGTTCCAGTTGGGCAATCGTGACTCCGTTTTCCTGGGCGATTTGTTTGAGCGATCGCAGAGAGTAGATGGCCACCCGCGTCGAGAACCGCTCCCGTGAGGTCATCAGGGCAGTATCAACGGCGGCGGACTCATCGGGCGTCAGGAAGTCCATAGAGGGGGGTTGGAGTTCATTCATGCAGGTAGACTCGTTCAGAGGATAGAAGACAGTGCAGCTTCTACCTACTATACTGTTATTAAATTAGCCAAGACCTATGTCTGGCTGCGTAATTTTTCGTTATTAACCCGATTCGTACTTATCTGCACAGGT
>JBIKWV010000837.1:0-3141 GCA_044356135.1 Elainellaceae cyanobacterium | reverse complement strand
AAACGGTAACTCCTGTTGTGGTGATTGCAGTGGGGAGTGCTTCTGTCAACTGATACCGACTATTGGCATCAAGGAATTGTGGGTCTGGCACTGATCTGCCGACTGTCTCCCCCTCAGCAGGTGAGGTAGCCAACGGGGGCACTGTCGCTGCTTCAGGTTTCTTCTGAGCAGCAGGCAGCACCAGCGCCTGCCAGCGTGTAGCCGTGGCGGTGCCACACTGCGGGCACTGTTGAATGGACAGAGGCACCATCGAGTCGCAGGCGGGGCAGGGGCGCTCAGTCAGGGAGGTGCCACACTTCTGGCAAAACCTGTTCTGGTCGGGGTTCTCAAATTGGCAGTGGGGACAAACAAGCATTTTGGGCTTTCCTCAACTCCCGCTAGCGGCACCGTAATCCGTTCTTCGAACGTTTCTTCTAAACGTTCTTCCTATTTGTTGCACTCTAATCAGCATCCCGCCCGGATTTAAATCGAGGTTACAGCCCTTTTCGTACCTCACCGACCTGAAAAACGCTGTATGTTGAGTCAGGTGGGAGGAAGAAATGGGAGTGGGTGCCTGCCCGCACACCCGAATTTCACTCCTGCCTCCTGAGATCACGCCGGAATGGGTCTGAAATCAAGCGTACACGATCTGTCTGGGGGCATTGACTGTTCGTCGCCTAGAGTACCCACAATTCCTGAAAAAAGCCGCGTTGCCACATTAGAATAATTCTCTGATTTGCTCCATTTCTGCGGCTGTCAGCTCTCTCCACTCACCGGGGCTTAGCCCCTGCAAGCGCAGATGGGCGATCGCCACCCGCACCAGTCGTAGCGTCGGAAAACCAACTGCCGCAGTCATGCGTCTGACCTGGCGGTTACGCCCCTCCGTCAGGGTCATCTCAATCCAGGTGGTAGGAACGCTTTTACGAAATCGAATGGGGGGTGAGCGTTCCGGTAAAGAGGGTTCTTCGGGCAAAAGGCGCACCTTCGCAGGCCGGGTGCGATATCTCTGGATCACAACGCCCTGCCGCAGTTGCTCCAGGGCTGTTTCATCAGGAATGCGCTCCACCTGAACCCAGTACGTGCGAGGATGGGCAAAGCGGGGATCGCTGAGTCGATGTTGCAGTTTGCCATCGCTAGTGAGCAGCAGCAGCCCCTCACTATCGCGGTCAAGCCGACCGACCGGGTACACCCCCTGAACGGGGATAAACTCCTTCAGCGTGCGGACGCTGGAGGGTGACGATTCCCCTGAAATTGGAGGGCTAAACTGCGTCAGCACGTCATAGGGCTTATAAAAGAGAATGGTGCGGTGATGCACTTTGGGCATGGTTTGGTTTAAAAACCTGTTACCTCGGCAATCTTTTAGGATACAAGAATTGAATAGGATGCTGCGGGTGGGCGCGCTTCGTGCGCCCACCCGCAGCATCCTATTCAGAAGTGGTGCGGTGGTTTGCACCGCGCCACTTTTGATCATGAAACCTACTGGAGATCCTCAAAAGCGTAGATCGCCGGAAGCTGGCGGTACTTTTCGGCAAAATCAAGGCCATAGCCCACAATAAAACGATCGGGCAGCACAATCCCCGTGTAGTCGATCGTGACTGGGATTTTCCGACCGGAAGGTTTGTCGAACAGGGTACAGAGAGCCAGCGAAGCCGGGTTCTGGGCTTGCAGCAGGTCAAATGCAGTAGAGGTGGAGAGACCAGTATCTACGATGTCTTCCACGAGAATGACATGCTCCCCAGTGATACTGCCCTCCGGGAGGCCCACCAGTACCTTGACGCTGCCCGAACTCACCGTCCCCTCGTGGTAGCTCGCCAGCCGAATCAGCTCAATATTCTTAAGCGGCGTCTGTATCTGCCGGATCAAATCGGCCAGAAAAATAAACGAGCCTTTGAGCACTCCAACAACCAGGGGAGAGCGATCGCCATAATCCCTGTCTAACTCCTGCGCCAGTCGTTTGATTGCTACGGCAATTTCCGCCTCAGACACCAGCGGAACGGGCTTCTTCTCCATTACAACTACAACTCCTGCATTATTTTTTTGATTCGGGACAGCCGATTACAGCTAAGGATCGTGAACAAATTAACCTGTGATTGTTTTTGAGAGAGGCGCAGCTTCGCCGCGCCTCTCTCAAAAACAATTCGGTTTTATTTAATTTGTGATCCTAAACAAAAGTTTTGTACGGGGTGAAGCGGTGGAACCCCTTCTTGGGGGCGAAGCCCCCAAACCCCTCTGTTGCAGAACGTAGTGTTCGCAACGCCAGGAGCTGTTTTAAAACCCGCTGGATTCTTGATTTTGCATGCGCGCAGCACACAAAAAATCAAGAATCTACTGGGTTTTAAAACACGCCCTAGCCTTGGCGCAATGCTTCTAATTCTTTTACCACTCTTGCTTTGCTGGCGGATAGGTGATTTTGCATCATTTGCACGGCGATTTCCACATTGCGCTGGGCGATGGCCTCATAAATTTGATAGTGCTCGGTACGGATTTCCAGCACTCTGGGGTTATGGCGGGTGGTTCTGACCCGGAGCAACAGCATCTTGGTGAATACCTGGTCAAGCAGGGAGAGCAGGCACTGGTTACTGGAACTCTGGGCAATCGAACGGTGGAACTGGCAATCCAGTTCCAGAAGCTGGTTGCTATCCAGGGTGGCAGCACCCGCTTCAATCAACGCTTCCGCCTGGACAATACACTGCTTCACCTGGTGCAGTTGTTCATCGGAGGCGCGGTTGCAAGCGTCAGTGACCGAGAGGAGTTCCAGGGCAATGCGGCAGTCGTAGAGGTCGATCGCCTCGCTCACTGATAGAGTGGCCACCCGCAGCCAACCATTCTCATCGGTTGAAATTAACTCCTCCTGCTGGAGTTGACGAATGGCCTCCCGTATCGGAGTGCGACTCACCTGAAGCAGTTCTGCAAGCTGAGTCTCCACCAGGCGATCGCCCGGAGCCAGCTCACCCGAAAGAATGCTCTCCCTCAGCGCCTCATAGGTCTGTTCGTGCAGGGATTTCGATCGCTTGACGGGTTTGGCAGAAAGGATCAAGCCAGTACGCTCCTACGTGGATTTAGCGAATAAAGCTGTATACAGTCTACAGCGAGAGTCCACAGGGAGGCATCAGAGACGCCAGGTTGAGGTGCATCCCAGTTTTGAGAGTGGCGGGGGGGGTG
>JBIKWV010000057.1:0-11141 GCA_044356135.1 Elainellaceae cyanobacterium | reverse complement strand
TGGCCTCGATCAACCTCCTCCGACTGCAAGCGGCTTACAAAAATTGTATGAACTAGTGGCGGGTTGGGACATGACTCATGCGATCGGTTTTTTCAATCTGCCAAATCCAAACCAAGTTGAGCAGGAGTCCCACGAGATTATTGATTGTATAGATCGTTGGATTGACTCCATTTGTTCTGATGATGACGTTCCAGAGGGCAATGACGGCATAAATAGTCGCAGTAAATATGATTATCGAGTCTTGGTTGATATTTTCTTTGGTGTAGAGTTTCCTGTTGCAGATGATTTTCTGGATTGTTGGAAAGAAAGAAAAATAATCTCGGAGCATTGCGATGAAGTAGCTTACTTCAGTTCCGCAAGACCGCCTGCAAAAAAACGTCATGATCTACCCTACTTCTCAAAAAGTAAAGTTGATGAGTTGGGCGAACTCTATCACGACTTCAAAACCTGGCTAGGTTATGTTCCTGTACAGTTAGAGAAAGTTTGGGAAAACTCGAAGGGCTGGTTTGATGTTGATAGAAGCGACGGAAAAAGTGACATCGTAAGCCATGATTTTGCGCGAATTAGACCTCATTTTGAAGAGGGAAGTCCGAAAGCAATTAAGTATCGACAAGAAATTGAAAAGGGTGTAGATATTAAATTTCCTGAGGCCTGGTGGCAGGATTTGGACGCGCTACAAAACATACATGAATCTCTTAAACATTTTTGTGGTGAAGTATTCTGCGGCAGCACTAAAGCCAATGGACGCCGCAACATTTCGGTCGGAGCTGCTTATTTAATTGCTCTTAAAGCTCACCAAGACATTTATGGGGACCTTGGCGCTCTAGCTGATGACTCGCATATGTGGCAGACTGCTTCAAGAGCAACAAGTAGAATCTTTCCATTGCAAGAACCAGGTAAGGCAAAATCATCTGCTATTTACCTTTACGAATTTTTCTTCAACGTGTTTAGCCGCCATGAGATCACTGGCTACTCTTCTCCAGTAAAGACTGCTTATTTTGACCAGGGTGGAGAAGTGTTAAAAATTCAATTGAAATGGAAAGCACATGAGAGACCGTCCAATCGTCCAAAAAGTCTCGCTCAACAGCTTGCTGAAAGGTTTGATAGCGATCAGATTGATGCTCCTGACCCTGAAGACTATGACATATCTAGAAATACGAAGGATGCAATTTCCCGTTTATGGCGTAGCATGATGTTCAACGATTATGGCTTTTTGAGTCCGGGTGTAATCTATATGGAGAGAGACGAAGTTGTTGTCGCATCTACTGAGTATTTAGTTCAGAGAGGAGGTAGATGGGATGCGTAAAAATCTTTCGGTTGCAGTTATCTGTAATGATGAACGAAACGAAGCTTGGATTAAACTTCTTCGCCATCATGTTCCGCAGCTATACAAGTTGCAGGCGGGTCGGTATTACATGGTTACTCCGGATGATTCTGATGGTTTGTCGATTCCTCTGAGAAGATTGCCTGAAAAGGTTGATGCAATTCTCTTTCACTCCAGTGATATGAAAATTCTGGATAATGTAACCCTGGATGCAACTTACGTCTTCAAATTCAATACCACCGGAACTCCGCAGACCAATAACAATGTTATTCCCATCTATCGTCCGACCTTCCCCCACTTTGGTATTGAGCCTCTAGACGTTGATGAGCTTGTTGCTTTCATCTCGGGAGAACTTGAAGAACTGCCCTCCATGTGTCAGCAAAAAGTGGCAATCGATCTCTTGCCAGCTTTATTTGTGCTATCTCAGCAATATTTAGCAGCATTGGAATTGCTCCCAGACCTTGTGAAACGACCAAGCTGGTGGACGGATAGTTTAGGTTTGCTACGTAAGAATGAGTCGGATTTTGGTGATTTTCAGAAGCTAAAGGAGCGTCTAAATCTTGAGTGGCCGAGTACCAAAAACAAAGACGCTCCCCGGCAGGCAGTTGAGCAGTTGCTAAGCAATTTATCTATCAAGGAATCGACTGCGAACGTGGCCCCTTCCGATACTATTTCTATTGATGTAGTTGAGGCTGCTTATCACGAGCTTCAGGCTGCAATGGGTAGTTCCTCTAAACCGAATTCATTACTCGCTGATGGCAATATCGATGAGGAATTACCTACAGCCGTACTGGCAGTCAGGGAAAGCTATTCGGCTGTAGCCACTGCTTCAGTTCTGGCCATGGAATTAAATATCAACCGTCATTTACTAGAGCCAGAAAACTTGGGTGCATGGCAAGAAAATCTCAGAACAGCAATTTTACTTCTGTCAGAGTCGCAAGTGGCCTGTCTGCCAACGCTGAGGCTTCAAGGATTTGCGGGTCCTGTACTCGTTCTATCACCTGATAAAGATTTCTCAGTTCTCAAGCAGAAGTATCGGGTCCTACGCTTCGGGCAAGGTTCCCATTGTGCTCTGACCTCTCCATTTGCCTTAGACGACCTCTTTACGACTGCTCGGAACATGGTGCCGCTAGGTCAGGAGAACCTTGCCTATTTTCAGAAGGAAATGAAGGCCGTACATACCCTGTATCAAGAAGAAATTCTTCCCTGCCTGAACCAAGTAGAGGAAACTGGAGACATTTCTAAGGTAGAAGCAATCATCGCAAAGGTGCGGACTGAAACACCCGTCGCCTGCCATACGGTTGTTGAGGTAAAAGGCGAGAAATTGCAAATCCAGGAGCACCTGCGCCAAGGAATTGAAATTCTGAAGGTGCAGGAGAAGCCTCTATTTTATCTAGATTATCTCAGGGAGGTGTTCGAGCACTGGTTCGATCTTGTAAAATCAGCGGCAGGCGAGAACTTAAAGCTAGCTTCTAACTAGAGGGAGCTTTCCTGTGACCCAACTACGCATCCTGATTCTCGAAGATGAGGAGGAATGGAGAAACAGTCATGAGCTGCGCTTGATAAAAGCGGGATTTGACTGCTTTGCCACTGGAGATTCAAAAGAGGCTATCAAAGCCGCCAAGACCGATCCAACCATCAAATTTGCTTTAGTGGATGAAATTCTCTATGCGATTCCCTTTCCTGTAAACGAAGAGGAGAGGGAATTGCAGCGTTGGCAGGGGCAGGGTGTTATCAAAGAAATTACCGCACAGCGATCGGACATTCAATTCATCATCATCTCTGCTGCCCCCCAAATAAAAAGTGACAGCAAACAAGGCGACAGCCATGTTTTTCGGAAGGAGACCTCCAGGCTCCGACGCCAACAGGGGGTGATTGATATCGTTCACAAAGCAGATATCAAAGAAGCCCCAGACGAAAGCTATGGCTGGATTATCGACTTGTTGAAGCGATCGCAAGTCACCACTAAAGCCGAAGTGGTCACCCCCAGAATTCTCATTGGCCTGGGTTTCGCAAAGGAGACAATGGAGGCGATCGCCGAGCAGATGGAGATTCCCAGGCGGCAGTACCTACCGATCGCCCCCCTCGTGAAGAAGGGAGGCGGCAATCGCTTCCTGGATGAACTCTGGCAGCGGGCAGTTGAAAAGACCGTCTATCTAGAAATGCCTGGTTCAAAGCGTCTTGACCCCTTGAAAGACATCAAACCAAACACCAGCGCTTTTCAAATCCTGTCTTTCCTCGCCTTACAAACTGAAAAGCAGGCCAGCGTCTTGATTCAAGAGAAGGACTACAAACACGCATCGCGCCATTCTAAAAAAGTGGTCAGCGTTGATGAAGACGTAGACGCGCTGGAGCGGCAAGATTTTGCCTACGGGTATGAAGACGGGCGCAAGGGACTGCGATCGGGTGTCCAGATCGAAGGGAAAGTGGAGCAAAGCTCACCGCTCAAGGTCGCAATTCATCGCCTGAGTAAACAGTTACACAGTCACAACGTCGGTCCCGCCCGACAACTGTTCAACTTTGAAGGAGAAGGGTATCGCCCCTCTTTTGAGTTGGGGATTGTCGTCTATGCAGTACGTTCTCCAAAGCAAGCTAGTGAGGGTCAGTAGGACTATCCTGATGTGATAGGGTCTGTTTCCTGGGATGGCTGAAACCAATGACAGCCGAAATTCCACGATGCAAAACAACTTCTCTGGGATGACCATCAGCGAACCTTAAAGCACGCGCCACGGGGTTTACAGAAAATCAGGAGCCATTACTGGCTTTTTTTCGTAAAGAAAATTGCTTTTAAGGGTAGGTCGCTGCTTCAGAACTTGGAGAAACAAGGAAAGAGCAGGCAAGTACTGCGTTTGTAATCTTGAAACTTCATTTCAAAAGGCCAAATCTTTGAAAATCCTAGAAGGCTTACAGGGCAGGAGTTTCAAGCGATTGCCCTCAAACTCTACATCCCAATGAAACTCCCTAAATACAGGAGGGCTAAGGTCCCTACCGCAGTCCAAGGATTTAGGAGTGACATTATGCTAGCCTGCGCTGAGCTGAAACCAATTGAGAGTGCGAACCAAAACATCCGTCCCTCTTCTAAGTCACATGCCAACAACGTCACTCCTATTGTTAAGGGGGAAGCACACAAAAAGGTCGCTTCAGAAAAAATCATCCAATTAACCCCTAAATCCAACAGGTCTCCTTCTCAACGGGACACCGAAAACCCTCAAGCGCTCAACTCGGCCAACCTTGAGCTACAACACGCACTCAATACCATTCGACGGCTTGAAGCCCAATTGCATTTCGCCTCCAAATCATCGCCGATTAAATGGCTGGAGATGCACGAACATCGACCCCTGCTAGAGCGATCGCTCCAACTCACCCAAAACCGTCTAATGATCATTTCCCCCTGGATTCGTGCCAGTGCTGTGAATACCTGGTTCCTTGAGCAATTTGAAACCCTGCTGAAGAAAGGAATCAAAGTTTATATCGGTTACGGACTGGGCGAAAAGGATGAAAAACAATACAAAGATGATCTTCAAGCGGAACAAGAACTCCGAAAGCTGTCTAAAAAGTATCCCCAAAACTTCACCTTCCAATGGTTAGGAGACACCCACGCAAAAATTCTCATTTCCGACACTAAATTTGCAGTAACAACAAGCTTCAACTGGCTTTCTTTTCGAGGAGAAAAGAATCGAGAATTCCGAGACGAACGAGGAACACTTGTTGCGGATTCTCAGAAAGTTGATGAGCTATTCCATAGCTTACTGAGCCGATTCAAGAACCCGTAGCTCAATTGTATTAATCCTAATCCTCTTGCACACTCTGGAGATTCTTATGTTGCACCAACCCCATCAAGCACCCCAAGTCAATTTCAATCAAAATCTGGACTCCTCTCTTCCCCCCGATCTGCAACATGCAATTCACATCCTTCAGGCATACAATATTACTCCCTCCCAAGCTCGTGTGCTTCAACAACATTCAACTTCTCAATTCTTTGATTCAAATGACCAAGACCATCGTCCTTTTCAATTGGAAAACATGAATCACAACCAATCAAGCCCAACTATCAAATTGGCATTCAATGCTGTCAAATACTTTTCCTTGTTTCTTCTTGGTACAGGGATTGCCTTTGTAGTATCTGCCAGTCTAAAAGCAACAGGTGTAATCAGCATCCTCAGCTTACTGTTCTCTCAAGTATTTGTTCCTGCGATCGCCGTGACTTTCTGTATCGTTGCTGCTGCAATTATTCTTGAGTCATTCAAGTAAATCGGCAGGTAGAGAAAAACTAAAACTCCAGGCGCTCTTCTGCTGACTAACAGGAGGAACAGACCCTGGAGTTTTACGCTTAATCTAAAGCGTAATCGGTCGGGGTGCTCACGGCTCTGGTCGCCTGAACCGCCCGCCGCCGCAGGTCGAGGATGTGGCTGATCTCACGGGCAAAACTGGGCTGGCGATCGATCATCTGATTCACAATCGCGGCGGGAAGCATCATCACCTCCAGGTCCTCCAGCGCGGTAATAGAGGTAGGGCTGCTGTCGCTGGAGAACAGAGTCATTTCGCCAAAAAACTCCCCCGCCTTGAGCCGCAGTACCTCGTGCATCTGGCCGCTGTCGTCCTGGATGGTCATCACCGCCTGACCCGCAATAATAATGTAGAGCGCCGTGTTGGGCGACCCCTGGCGGACCACCTGTTCCCCTGTGCCGAAGTGTTGCAGGCTGACGCCCTGGGTCAGGGACTCCAGAGTGTCGCTCTGGGAAAGGGGGACAAAGGCGGGCACCGATTGCAGAGAGTCGGCCAGTTTCTTGGAATTACCCTGAGCCGCAGCGGTAGGGCCGTGGAAGTGGTAGAGCGTGCGAATCGGGAAGGGGATGGTCAGACTGTTGCGCTGGGCGGCGTACCAGACCCGGCTCATGAAGCGATCGCGAATCTCCTCCATCTCGCCATAGTCCTCAATGAAAAACTTGACCTCGTAGGTGACCGCAAAGTCATCGTAGGACAGCGTAAAAATCTGGGGTGCGGGTTCGTTGAGAATGCCTTCGGTCTCCAGGGCGGTGGTGCGCAGGACGTGTTTGGCCAGGTTGGGTGGGTCGTTGTAGGAGAAACCAATGCGAATGCGCTCGGCATGGATGCGCTGGGGCCGATTGAAGTTGCGGATAATCTCGCTGCTGATCAGTTTGTGGGGAATCACAACCATCTCGCGTTCGAAGGTCTGGAGCCGCACCGATCGCCAGTTAATATCGATCACCTGACCCACAATATCCCCCACCCGCAGCCAGTCCCCCACTGAGAAGGGATGCTCAAACAGCAGGGCAATTCCCGACATGACGCTGCCCAGCGTGTCCTGGAGTGCCAGACCGATGACAATCGAGCTGACCCCCAGTGCGGTGACCAACCCCGCCAGATCGGCATTCCATACGGTGGCCAGAACGATCGCCCCCCCCAGCAGCACCACAAACAGCCGCACCAGGTCGATCAGCAGCTTGGGCACGCGGGTGCGCCAGGTGTCGCCTTTGGCCTGCTCAAACAGCACGTCGTTGAGCAATGACAGGGCCGCATGAATGATGCAGAGCCAGAACAGGGTCTGGATGCTTTTCACCAGCTCATTCTCGTCGGGGAGCTTCATCACCTGCTGCACAAACAGCATAAAGATAAAAACAGGTAGCACCAGATTCCTGAGAATCAGGAGGGTGCCTGCCAGCGGATTGTGGCGGCGCTGCAAGCGGTAGCTCAGCTCCCCCAGCACAATCACCAGCAGGGGAAAACAGAGGATGAGGGCGATCGCCCAGATCAGTAGTTGTCCGATCGTGGCCTGGTTCATCCGCCTACGGTGCCTCGCTCTTCTGCATCAAGGGGACAACCGTAAGCTGCCATGCCTTGAGCGGGCCTTTGCCGTTTTCGACCACTGCCTCGAAGGGTTTGAATTCGTAGAGGTCGCCCAGTCGCGCATGAATGTCGTCTGAGATCAGAATCGAACCGGGCGGACAGGCAGCTTTCAGGGCGCTGGCGCTGTTGATCGTGTCGCCCCACACGTCGTAGATGAACTTGTTGCTGCCAACAATTCCCGCCACGACATCGCCAGAGTTGATGCCGACGCTGACGTTGAGTTGATAGCCCCGCTCATGGTTGAAGCGACGCACGACACTCAGCATTTCTAACGCAAAGTCGATTGCTCGTTTATCGTGGTCGAGATAGGGAACAGATAAGCCGCAGACGGCCATATAGCTGTCGCCAATGGTCTTAATTTTCTCCATGCCGTAGCGCTCGGCGGCCTCGTCGAAGGCGGTGACCAGCTCGTTCAGCAGGGCGACGCATTCCTGGGCAGAAAGGGAATCGGAGAGGCGAGAAAATCCCGTCAGATCGGAGAACAGGACGGTGACGTTGGAGGCGCTTTCGGCAATGTTCTTTTCGCCGCGCTTCAAACGTTTGGCGATCGCCGCCGGGAAGATACTCAATAAAAGCTGTTCGTTCTCCTGATTCTTGGCCTCCACCAGGTGCGTCTGCGCCCGCAGGCTCTGCACCATCGCGTTGAAAGAACGGGCCAATTCGCCAAACTCATCGTCGGATTCGAGTTGGGCAAAGGTATCGAGCTGTCCGTTTTCAACCCGACGGGCGCTCTCGATCAGGCGGTTAATCGGTTTCACAAACAGGTGGGCCAGTCCCATTGCCAGTAGCGTCACCAGCAGCATCAACAGCGTCGCCAGAATCAGCATTTGCCGCTGAAATTCGTAGATGGGTGCATAGGCTTCTGCCAGATCAATTTCCGACAGAATCACCCAATTTAACCCCTGAATATTCAAAGGCGAGTAGGAGCTGAGAACAGGAATATCTCGGTAATCTCGGATGATCTGCGTACCCTGCTGTCCTGCCAGGGCAGCTTCGACCCCTTCGGTACGCACCTTCTGCTGCAAAATTGAGGTGTTGTACTGCTTGATGCGATTCATTGTCTCCTCATCGGTGCCGAGGGACGCCAGGGTTTTCAGGTATTCCTCCGGGGTTTCTACCAGAAATCGGGAGACCGATCGCATCAGGTAGTCTTCCCCCACCAGATACGTTTCGCCGGACTCCCCCAGCCCGTCGCTCTGCCAGTTGCGGTTCCCCGTCATGACGTTATTCACCTCATCGACGGGCACCTGCACCGCCAGCACGCCGATGAATTTTGACTGGTCAAAGATCGGGGCAGCGATGAAGGCAGCGGGTGCGCCGTAGGAGGGAACATACGGCTCAAAATCGGCGATTTGGGCGTAGCCTCGTTCACGGGCGCGTCGTACCGCAGCGACCAGTCGGGCCAGATTACTCTCGTTGTACGGCCCGGTTGTGAGATTGCTGGTGAAGTCTGTTTCTTTGTAAACGGTGTAGACGATCGTGCCCTGGGGGTCGATCAAGAACATGTCGTAGTAGCCAAAGTTCTTGATGATGTTACGAAAGGTGGGTTGAAGGCGACCATGCACCCGACTGTAGGCGCTGCCGTCATTGCCCTGATCCAGGGCATCTTTCTTGCCCACTGGATTCGGATTGGCGGCAATGTAGTGGTATTGCAGATAGTTAGAGGCAACGGACTCCGGCAGAAAGGCACCCAGCACAGGGGTTCCCTGTTCGGTTTTAGCGAGACGCGGCAGAAATTCGTCCCGGTAGTAGGTGCTGAGGCTTTCCTTTTTTTGGGCATCCTCCGCCACTGTCCCCAGTTGCTGATAGGCGGCACTAAAATCGCGCATTGCCGCCACCACTGATGGATCTTCACTGAGGGTCTGGACATGATTGCGAATGGTGCGGATGTAAGCCTCAATCTGATACGCCTTGGAGGCCCGCAGGCTGGTGAGCTGGCTGAAGGCGCGATCGGTCAGATTGGCCTGTCCGTTACGGTAGCCCAGATAAGCGGTGACCAGAATCGAGACGCTGCTGACGGTCAGCAGAATAATAATCAGCTTGGAGCGGATGCTGAGTCGGTTCAGCCATAACATAGGGGTGCGGTGAGCCAGCGGCGATTCAGAAGACCAGCCTCAGCTAAGGGGTATTGTAGAGTACAAATTTTGGCCAGAATGTATTGAGTCTGACGGACTGCACTGGCAGGATGGGCAGGCTCCTTAAATTGGGGCACCGCAGAGGCGCAGAGAACGCAGAGTTCGATCTTTGTGTCCTCTGCGCCTTCTAAGAAACTTCAGTTGCTTTTGCCTTTTTCCCTATCCAAAGGATTGGGTGACATGCTCTGCGGTGAGCTTCATCCGGGGGCGTGATATGCTCTCAGTCGTTGGTCTCCATTAAACTGAAGCGGGTCAATCGCTGTGAATCTTCCCCTCATTGCTCGTGCCTGTGACTATGGCGATCGCCCCGCCATCACCACTCCAGATGCCCGCTTCACCTACCGGGATCTGCTGCACCGTTCGGGTCAGATCGCCACTCAGTTGCTCGATGGTGCCGATGATTTGCAGGAACAGCGGGTGGCGTTTCTGATCCCATCAGGATTTGAGTACGTCGCCACTCAGTGGGGCATCTGGCGAGCCGGAGGCATAGCAGTTCCCCTCTGCACGTCCCATCCCCGCCCCGAACTGGAGTATGTGATTCTCAATGCGGGGGCCTCGATGGTGGTGGCTCACCCCAGTTTCGAGGGGGTGGTGCGTCCGATCGCCACAGACCACCAGTTGCGGTTCATTCTCACCGATGATCTGTTGCCGTCTGCGATCGCCCCGCTCCCCGCTATCGACCCCGCTCGACGTGCCCTGATTCTCTACACCAGTGGCACCACCGGAAAACCCAAGGGCGTTGTCACTACCCATCAGACTATTCAGGCGCAGGTGACCAGCCTGGTGGAAGCGTGGGAATGGACGGGGGGCGATCGCATCCTGCATGTTCTGCCGCTCCACCACATTCACGGCATTATCAATGTGCTGACCTGTGCCCTGTGGGTGGGAGCTGAGTGCCATATGCTCAGCAAGTTTGACGCTGATCAGGTGTGGACCTGCATTGGCGAGGGCCATCTGACGCTGTTCATGGCCGTGCCGACGATCTACTCCAAACTGATTGCTGCCTGGGAAAAGGCTTCTCCTGAACGACAGCAGCGCTTATCGAAAGCCTGTGTGAGTTTGCGCTTGATGGTTTCTGGCTCCGCCGCTCTCCCCATCCAGGTACTCGAACAGTGGAAGGCCATCAGCGGCCACTTTCTACTGGAGCGGTACGGCATGACGGAAATTGGGATGGCGCTATCGAATCCCCTGCACGGCCAACGGCGAGCAGGCTTCGTGGGCAGACCATTGCCCCAGGTAGAGGTGAGACTGGTGGGTGAGCAGGGTACGCCTGTCCCCATTGGAACCCCTGGGGAGATTCAGGTGAAAGGCCCCGGTGTGTTTCTGGAATACTGGCAGAATCCGCAGGCCACCGCCAAAGCCTTTCAGGAGGGCTGGTTCTGTACAGGGGATTTCGCCATGGTGGAGCAGGAGGACTATCGCATCCTGGGGCGGATCAGCGTCGATATTATCAAAACCGGGGGTTATAAGGTTTCTGCATTGGAGATTGAAGAAGTGCTCCGCACGCATCCAGAGATCCAGGAGTGTGCGGTTGTCGGGGTGCCAGATCCGGAGTGGGGGGAGCGGGTCTGTGCGGCACTGGTTCTGAAGTCCGATAGTGGACTGTCGCTGGAATCCTTCCGCAGTTGGGCGAAGGAATACCTGGCTGTTTACAAGGTGCCGACACGGATTCTGACGCTGGAGGAACTGCCCCGCAATGCCATGGGGAAAGTGACGAAGCCTGCTGTCGCAGCACTTTTCGACACATGACGAATCTTCCCTGGAGGCGTCAAAACCCTAGAAGCGATTCCGCTCGCGCCGCGAGCGGAATCGCT
>JBIKWV010000833.1:0-3150 GCA_044356135.1 Elainellaceae cyanobacterium | reverse complement strand
GGCATCTTGCCCGCCCATAATATCGGGCGGGCAAGATGCCCACCCCACAGGAAATGAATCCTTTGCTATTGCACTAATTGAGTTGTGTCCAACCAGTAGGATGCGTTAGCGACAGCGTAACGCATCGCATTAATACTGGTGCCAGGTTTCGCCAACGCTCAATCCAACTTACATATTTATAGCTATCCTCTGCACACATCTGATGCAATTCCAGAAAAGAAACTGACGCGCTTTTCCTGGCAGATCCTCGGCTTCTTATCGGCTTCCTGAGATTTCTCTGGCGTCTCGAAGAAGCCGGGGATTTCTTTGGGTAAGTCTTTATACAAGAAATCTACTACCCTAAATCAACTGTGTCGAACCATAAGTAAGTGGGCGTGGAAAAAGTTGAAACCCAAAAAGCTGTTCCGCCCGCGCAGCGGGCGGAACAGCTTTTTGGGTTTCAAGCTTAATCGCGCCTGCCTACTTAGGATGCATTGGCGATCGCCTTCCAGCATCATTCAATTCCGTTGTCTATACCAGGCACACGAGCAGCAAACCAAATACGCATCCATGCGCAAAAGACTCGCCATAACCGAAGAAAATATAAACCCTACGGTGTTTTGGTTACTGCCGTGAAATAATTCTGAACTGTTAAACGCCAAGCTGATGCTTTATTTGCATCCTGGTCAGGCTTCCGTCCTTGCTGAAGGAATCTAGAACTCGCCATGAAAACAACTGTGGTACTGGTGCCCGCTCTGGTCATTGGATGGTTTGCAGGAACCCCAACGATCGCCCACACCAAGCCCCCAGAACCGATCGCCCCTACAGCTCAAACTGCACCAGTCCTGATCGCAACAGCCTACACCAACATCACTCTACCTACTGTCCTCCGGGGCGATCGCAACGATGCCGTGCGAATGCTGCGTCAGATCCTCACCGACAACGGGTTCCTTGCAGCAGCAGCTCAGCGGTTACGGTTGCCCACCAGCTACCAGTTCCTGGGCAATGACTTTGACCTGGTGGTTGAGGATGCCGTGAAAGACCTCCAGCGCCGCTACCAGTTACGGGTCGATGGCGTTGTGGGGCCAAACACATGGGAAGTCCTCGATCGCCACGAAAATCCCTACCGTTCGCCGCTCCCCTGGCGGCAGGCCAGCACTCCCAATTCTCCCGCTGGTGAACAACTGCGGGAGGCATATGTCTCGATTCAGGAGGGAGTGCTGAATATCCGACGAGAACCCTGGGGGCCGATTGTCGGCACAGCCAACAACGGTGAGCGACTCATGGTGACCCGAACCCGTGATGGTGACTGGGTGAAATTGCAAAACGGCAACTGGGTGCTGGAACGCTATCTTCGCTATCGCGATCGCTAGTGATTCAGCGTTAAAGAATTGCACAGGCGATCGCCCCATCAGGCATCAAGTAAGACAAACCACTATCCAGGTTTCACGCACGTCCCCCGTGGGTAGGGGCGGACGGTTGTTCGCTCGGTTCGGAAAACCCACCATGTCCCCCGCTTCCCATCCCCCACATTCCAAAAACAGTAGGGGCGAACATCGGTTCGCCCCTACTAATTCAACTGACAATCGGTTCGCCCCAGCAAAATCTACGCAGTCAGAATCGACTGCAGCGGCTTCCAGGTAAAAGCGCGATCGCCCCCCATCTCCAGCACCACTTTAATGCGCGGCTCCGTTTTGGGAATCGATGCTAAAAACTCCAGTTCCTGGCGAGACAGAATGTTGCTTTCCAGCAGCCACAGCACCAGTCCTTTCGACTTGGGAGAAAGCTGCTCTAGACGATAGGTGGCTACTGGCGGGATGTAATAGCGATAGCCCACCGCTGCGCCTCGGCCTGTGTCTTTCTTGCCCAGGTGCGGAGGACGAACGCCATGCACGTCTAATAAATAAGAGGAGAGGTCGCCCAACCCCCGCGCCGACAGGGTCAACATTTCATAGCCTGCTGCCCGCGCCCGACGCTGATAGCGCCCCTCGTGGCCGCCCTCCAGCGGGACGTACACACCAACTGCGCCCGACTGCTCAATGTCACGGATGAAATCTTTGCCCGTCGTAATCAATGCCATAGTGACTGTCCTAACCCGTCTCAGGTCTAAAGAAGTTTACCATGTCGCCCCCCGCAAATCGCGCCTCCCCAGGTACAAACCCCCCTGGTAAAACTAACCCAAACGATAAAGAATCCTCTACATTTCTATAAAACTGCGCTAAACTGACGAAGAGCATCCGGACGAGAAAGTTTTTTCGCTAAAAGGCTAGACAATCCCGCTCCGATTGTTTATGATGCTTAATTGTCGCCAAAAACGAGTGGCACTCTGAAGGGGATTTCCCGGATGGGCGATCGCTCAAAAAGGATACTGAATCGGCTTCTGCAAAGAGTCCTATTCAAGTCCCGGCGAAGCAGGCAGAAAAAACGGTGGAAGCCGTTTATTGTGCATTTCTTCAACTGCCTGAGGCATTGCGGAAATCCCAGGGGTTCGTCTGCTGTAAGGTGCAGGGTTGAACGCGGGAGCTGTTTCTGTCAAAAAGACATTGGGGTCATTGGACTAGCAACTTGATAGTCCTGCTCCTTTGCGAAAAAGCGGGTGAAGTGAGATCTGGAGTCTCTAGTGGGTTTCAGGTTGCAGCTACGCCTGCCGATGTTAGCTTCTGTCTGAGAACCGTCAGGTTTTTCGGTCGGGGCTTCTAGTGTGTGTATAAGGGAGACGTGAACCGTGTCTGTAGGTATTCTTGGCACGAAACTTGGCATGACCCAGGTGTTTGACGAAGCGGGGCGATCGATCCCCGTCACCGTTGTACAGGCTGGTCCCTGTACGGTCACGCAAATTAAAACTGCTGATACGGATGGCTACTCTGCCATTCAGGTTGGTTTTTATGAAGTGGCCGAAAAATCGTTGAACAGACCTGAGCGAGGGCACCTGAAAAAAGCAGAGGCAACCCCCCTGCGCCATCTGAAGGAATATCGCCTCGACAACGTGGGCGAGTATCAGCTAGGTCAGCAGATTAAAGCGGACATTTTTGTCGCTGGACAGGCAGTAGATGTCATTGGCACGAGTATTGGACGCGGCTTTGCGGGTTACCAGAAGCGGCACAACTTCAAGCGTGGCCCGATGGCGCACGGTTCAAAAAACCACCGTCTGCCCGGTTCGACAGGTGCAGG
>JBIKWV010000834.1:0-3150 GCA_044356135.1 Elainellaceae cyanobacterium | reverse complement strand
AACCTGTCAAAACAACAGAACTCCAAGACAAGATTTCGGATGTTTGGCATTGCCCTAAATCTCGATGAGGGTAAACGATTTGTGGGCCGGCATAATCCTCTACAGAATTTTCATATCGATGCTGGGCAAAAACTCCCTTATAAACTTCAAGAAAAATGTCTATCCCATTGGGTGAGAGATGCTCAGCAACAGTAGAGATGTCAGAGTATTTTGGGAAGAGTGAGCAAAACTTCATACCCTCAAACAAAGCAATGTGAGCGGCAATCTGATTAATGATTGCTTGAGAATACGATGAGATTAGCTCGGAAAAAGAAATATCATGATAGAAAACTTTTGTTGAAAATGTGAACTGATCAACACAGTAAATAATTTCTAAGTGGCGTTCAAAGATATCCCACTTATCAATTTTGACAACCTCTACGGGCTGGACACTTGTTCTCACTGGAGCTACCATCCCCCTGTGCCCTCCTCCCCCTTGAACGGGCCAACGATATCTGAGGTAATCCAACCTCCGTAAAAGTCACCCGCCTGGGGAATCACTCGCTCGTCATTAACGTAGCAAGAGTCCATCAAATTTGCAAAGAAACCGTAGTACTCCTGAATTTCTTGAAAGCTGGAAGTCGGTGCAAAATATCGCCAGGCTCCCTGGGGAATGTAGCGATCGCCAATTCGGACATCGTAATACTCATAGCGCCCCTTCCACTCACACACCCCTCTTCTAGAAGCCAACACTAAACACTCCAACCGAACATTTTCAGGAGGAAAATAGTAGGTTGGTGGATGGCTTGTTTCCAGGACTCGTTTGCCGCTGTTGGTTTCTGCCAGCACAATCCCATGACAGACGACTTTCAGATGCTTAGAGGTATCCTCTAAAATTGCGGGTCGAGGATAGTCCCAAACTGACTCCTGACTAGGTTGGGGAGTAATTGGTTTTGGTCTCATAAGTTTTACAAGTTTATGAAGAATTTCTGCCAGATGAAGTAACTCATCTTCAAACTCTCTGAAAATTAGTGACTTATAGCGGTTCCCGCTGTTATGAGGTACGAGGGGTTTGGGGGCGAAGCCCCCAAGCAGGGGCAATGCCCCTGCACCCCGTACTTCATCCAACTGAGAACCGCTATACCTTACTAATCGCAGCCAACTTTGTCAGACCACCGTGGTAGTTGATTAATTTGGATTCTGCTTTACCGATTTTCGCCAGACGGAATTGCCACTCAGAAATGTCCTCGTAACTGAGGTGATGGGTATCGCAACTCGGTGTCCAGAATCCGCCAATAATAGAAGGATCGTCGAAGCGTAAAAGTCCAGATTTTCGAATCGTTTCCCCCTGGGGTGTACCTGAAATAGGAGAGATTGCGTAGGCAGCGACCTGAAATTCCAGATTGGGGTTAATCTCCCTTAGTTGTTGATGCAGATCCAAAACGGCTTCTTCAAGATGCAGCAGACTGTCTAAGTCATCATCAGGAAACCCAATGATTAATCCATAGACAATAACTGGAAGCCCTGCCCGAACGATGGCCTTCATCATAGTGCAGTGCTGCTGCCACGGGAGCAGTTTGCTGTAGGATTCTCTCCCAACAACCGGGCGTTCGGCAGGAATATACCCTAGAAATCCTCCCACCCTTCCATCCCATCCCCACAGCGCCTCGATCAGTTCCTCATCGGGCGTCAAATCTGTGTCCTCATAGTTTCGCCCGCGACCCAACGTGGCCTTCCTAAGTTCCAGACCGTTGGGCCACAATAGCGGCATACCTAACTCACGAGCACCTTGGGTAATTTCCAGGATTTCCTCTTTTCCGCCGGGAAACAGAACTCGACCGAGAAACTGGTCTGAACCCATAATTGTGCATTTTGCCCCCGCCTCCTTCTGTCGGCTTAGCCACTCAAGCACTGTTGTGGGCGACATCCGACGATAGCCCGAAGTGTATGTCGGAGTCTGACAAAAATCACACTTCCGATCACAACCAATATCGGGATAAACCGAACCGATGGGAACCAGTTCCTCGATAAAGGGTTCTTCTGAGTACTCCTGCCCCAAACATTGTCGAGCAACGTCCACTGAGGGGAGTGCCCATTCATCCGGACTTTTGGCTTTTACGCGCGTGGGGAAATAGCGGCTATCCTTTAGGACGACGCCAGAAAGGGGTTCGCGCGGCGCTTTGTTGAGTACATAGTCAAAAATCGGCCAGTTGGCTGCACCCGATTTATCAATCACGATCGCTGATGCACCAGCACTCAGATAATGATGCGGCTCGGCGATCGCATCGGAACCACCGACAACTACGGGCCTTCCCGTGCGGGACAGATGAGCGATCACCATACAGGCGACTTGACGTTCTTGGGTAAAGTTGACCGTTACTCCCCAAGCGTCATAGGCATCGGGATCAAGATCAAATATTCTATCACCAACGTAAGCCTTGGTAAGTGGCATCCCTCGCCAGATGACCTCTCCGAAAGGCTCCCGTCCATTTCCTGCTTTGAGGTTGACCAATTGAGCATCAAAACCACCTGCCTGAAGATCCGCAAGGAGAACTTGCTTGCTCAACAAAGTATTTTTTCTGTAGAGGGCTGTCCAGTTATGACCGTCCGAATCATATAATGCCAGAGCAGGAACCTCAATGAGACCGATGGTGGGCACTTTTGTAGATGTTAATACCATGAGAATAGCTCTACACTCCACAAGAAAAGATTGATTTAAGTCGAAAATTGAAGCAATCTTTGATTAATTGTTGACTGAACCTAAACTCTGTCGGTACTTCTCTGGAGTGGTCTCCATCTCGACCGTCAAGAAGTCAATTTGTTCTCTTTCCAATAGCTCCAGGAGGGCTAAATTGAGATTTCTCTCAGCCTCAAAGTATAAGTTCGCATCATTTACGAAAGTCACAACTTTGATAACCCGAGCATTGTTCTCAATTTGGCTAAAGCGAACAACTATTTCACTAGATAAACCTGTGATCGACGCGGGTATCTCTCGAATTGCATTACAAATTCGATTCGTCTGTACAGCGGAAATATTATCAATTTTCAGTGTCAAGCTGAGTCCCCACTTCAAGTCTTCACCGGGATTTTGTGACCAGTTCTCAACAATCCCTGTAATCATCCTGGAATTGGGCATTTTAACGATCGATCCCCATTGATAGATGTGCAGAG
>JBIKWV010000831.1:0-3163 GCA_044356135.1 Elainellaceae cyanobacterium | reverse complement strand
GGGTGCTCTGCCCCGCGCTACTTCGTTTAGGAATCAGATGAGCGAACCGCCGGGGAGTTTTGCCCCGTCGAAAAAGGAGAGTGTTCTGACTGACTGAACTTGGCCAGAAGTGGAACGCTGCCAAACAGCGCCAGTGTTCCAATAACCGATGCGGCACAGAGGGCGATCGCCATGACTCTTTCTTGAATCTGTTTGGATTTCATGGTCTTGCTTCCTGTTGCACAATAGGTTCAGCTTACTGCTTTTATTAAGTTTTGTGGAGAATCCAGGTCTACGCAATCCTCATCGTCGCGATCCCCGATTTGTCCTGATGGAGGCGCTGGTTCCAGTAACTATGATCGGTGTCGTTCGGCATCTGTGACGTTTCCTCCCTGGTCCTATGGCGAATCCAAATCCGACCCGTATTTCTGCAATCGCACTCTGCACGCTAGTTCTGGCGAGCTGTAATCAGAATCAAACCGCTACTCCCAGCTCTGAAGCGGCTTCCCCCAGTCCAGAGCCAGCAATGGAGGGCAGAACGATTCAGCCCCAGGGAGTACCCGATTCAACGGTCAGCATCACTCGCCCAGAAACACTGCCCCGTCCACAGGTCAGTACCCGTTCCAATCCAGCGCAATCCAGAACGGTTCCTGCGGCCCAGACTCCACGATTTCGTCAACCGCGTATCACCTCTAAGAGTTCGCCAACGCTGATGCTCCGGCGATCGCCCCGATTGCCCGTGATTGCGGCCAGTCCCACCCGACTGCCACCCCTGATGGCTCGACGAACGGCCACCTTACCCATCAGCCGCTTGCTGGCGCAGACTCCCCAAACTTCCCAGAGTGCCACCCCAGCAGTGCCAAGAACCACACCCCAGGCAAACCTGTTCTTGAATCCCCAGTCAGTCGCCCAGGGAAATCAGACACCTCCGACGGGCGAAAACCTGACGCCCCAGGGAATTCCCGCTGCTCCTGCCCAGCCCATTCAACCGATTCAGCCCGTTCCAGTCCAGCTCACTCCCCTGCCCTCAGAGGGTCTCCCATCTTCCGACGGTTCACTGACCCAATCGCCAACACTTCAGAACGGAGAACCGCTGCCCTCCCTGTCCCCTCCTGAGCGAATGGCCCTTACGCCCACTGCCCCAACGCAGCAGCAGCAGGCGACCCAACCCACGGGTGCCGCCTCACCAACGGAGTTACGCTCTACGCCTGTGACGCCCGTCCCCACCGAGCCAAATTCTCTGCGTCCTGAGGCATTGCCGCCCCTCAACCAGGGGCCGCAGATCCCACCGACAGGTTCCAAGGAGGAGTCTCACACCTCCCATATGGGGACTGCCCAACCGGGAACAATGGCTGCCCAGGTCAACTCTAACGTTGCTGCCACCACCAACCCATCCTATGTGCTGGGAGCGGGCGATCGCCTCTATATTGCCGTTGCAGGCGCACCCCAACTAAGTGGAGAACAGCAGGTTCAGGAAGATGGCACTCTGGCTTTACCAGGATCGAGGAGCCTGCGGGTCAGCGGTCTGACCCTGGCAAGAGCCACCACGGAGGTCGCCGAACGATATAGCGTTCAGATGAGAGTGCCAAGGGTAGCGATCGCCGTCGTACAGCCACGCCCCCTGCGGGTCAGCATCAGCGGCGAGGTCAATCGCCCCGGCTTCTACCGCCTGCCGGTCAGCCAGAATCAGCAGATCCCCAATTTGATGCAGGCTCTCCAGATGGCCCAGGGGGTCACCCAGACTGCCGACCTGCAAAAAGTCCGGGTGCAGCGGCTCCAGCGATCGGGCACGCCCCAGGTGATCACGCTTAACCTGCGGGAGATTATGCAGAGTGACCAGAAGCCGGATTTGAGCCTGCAGGATGGTGATATCATCCTGGTGCCCAACGCCGTAACAGAAACCGCATCGCAGTCCAATTAATCAAAGCAAGGAGGGGCGCGGTGCAAAACACACCCCCCCGCCCTGCGTTTAATTTTTGAGCGCGATCGAGGGTTAAGTGCTGGCGTTTGCTCCAGCGACTCGGCCAGCGTGCGATCGCCCCTCCCCTCTACAGCCACAGCCAGATCCTCCAGTGACTCCACCCTGCCCTGCTTGAACCGTTGCAGTAGCGTCTCCCGCTGATTGATCAGGTAAATACTAACCAGCGTCAGTGCTACCCCGGCCCACTGCAACGGATTGAGAATTTCCGCCAGAAAAATATTGCCGAAGATCAGTGCAAAGACAGGTGTCAGAAAGGTCAGTGAACTGAGGCTGGTGAGGTTGCCGCTGGAGGCGAAATAGAAGAACAGGCCATAGGCGATCGCACTGCCAAACACCGTCGAGTACAGCATTGCCGCCGCATCTGAGAGGCCCAAACCCGTCCACTGGTTGGTTTCCCCCAGTGCAGACAGGACAAACAGCGGAACTCCCCCCAGCACCATATGCCATCCGGTCGCAGCCACAGGGTCAGCATGACGGGCCACATACCGCATCATCACCGTTCCCACCGCCATCGAGAGCGCCGCTAGCAGCATCAGCCACTGGCCATTCTGAAACAGTTCCTCAATCAGATTGGCCCCCAGTTGCGGTGTGATCGCGCCATGCAGCGCTGAGTCGATCACGCCTTCAGGTAGCCCCAGCAAGCTAATGCCAACCACCCCAATCAACAGGCCCAACCACCCCCAGAGTCCCACCTTCTCGCCAAACAAAACTCTGGCCATCAGTGCCACCGCCAGCGGCTGCGAGTCGATCATCACCGACCCCAGCCCTGCCCCGGTACGCACCAACCCCTCCGCCAAAAATCCCTGAAACAGGGTGCCATCCACCAGCCCAAACAGGGCAATCCAACCCCAGGCAGCCCATCCCCTCGGCTGAGGCCGTCCCATCAACCATGCGGCCACCAGGATCAGCAGTCCCGCAGGCAGCAACCGCACCCCCGCCATAAACAGCGGTGTCGTATGGGGCATCGTCCCCTTCATCGCCACCATCGCCGTCCCCCACAAAAAGAAAGGCGCGATCAGCAGTAGTGGGGCAAAAGGAATCCGAGATTCTGAGAGCTTCAGGGTCATGGAGAAACCAGCACAGGATTTCATTAATCTTAACCAACTATTTAGTTTTGTGAATTATCGGACAATTAATTTAACTGGACTTTTGACTAAATCGTGCCGATTTTTCCCGAAACGCTGACTGCGTCAGCGTTTCGGG
>JBIKWV010000832.1:0-3163 GCA_044356135.1 Elainellaceae cyanobacterium | reverse complement strand
AGGGGTTCCCCTCCCTTCACCCCTTTATTTTTCTATACCAGAAGAAAGCGTGTATGAGCTTCAGCGAGGAATTTGAACTGCTGCTGCGGGCACGTTACCCGCTGATTTACATCCCGACGAGAGAGGAGGAGCGGGTCGAAGGGGTGATCGCCCAGTCTGCCCGCCAGGGAAACCGTAGTTTCTACACCTGGGATTTTGTCGATGGCTATCAGGGCAATCCCAACGATGCCGGGTTTGGTAAGCGCAATCCACTGCAAGCGTTAGAACTGATTGAGAAGGTGCCCCCCACTGTATCGGCGATCTTCGTCCTGCGAGACTTCCACCGATTCCTGGAGGATGTGGGGGTCGCCCGCAAACTCAAAAACCTGGGCCGGATGCTGAAGTCCCAGCCCAAAAATATTGTCATCCTCTCTTCCCAGGTGGCGATCCCCGATGAGCTGAGTGAAGTTCTGACCATTCTGGACTTCCCCCTGCCAAACTCCAGCGAGATCAAACTGGAGCTGGAACGACTTCTGGCCGCAACCGGGAAAACAATGGATACAAGAGTGCTGGATGAACTGGTGCGTTCCTGTCAGGGACTGTCGATGGAGCGAATCCGGCGGGTGCTGGGGAAGGCGATCGCCACCCACGGTCAGCTCCAGGCCGAGGACGTAGACCTGATCCTGGAAGAAAAGCGGCAAACGATTCGGCAAACCCAGATCCTGGACTTTTACCCTGCGACTGAAAGAATTTCTGATATTGGTGGTCTGGATAACCTGAAGGACTGGCTGCTGCGGCGCGGTGGCGCATTTTCAGAACGGGCACGACAGTACGGGTTGCCTCATCCCCGGGGACTGCTGCTGGCGGGAATCCAGGGGACGGGGAAATCGTTGACAGCGAAGGCGATCGCCCACCACTGGCACCTGCCCCTCCTGCGATTAGACGTAGGCCGCCTGTTTGCCGGATTAGTCGGAGAATCGGAGTCCCGTACCCGGCAGATGATCCAGCTTGCGGAAGCGCTGGCTCCCTGTGTCCTGTGGATCGACGAGATCGACAAAGCCTTCGCTGGGATCGATGGTCGGGGGGATGCAGGCACCAGTAGTCGCGTTTTTGGCACCTTCATCACCTGGCTGGCCGAAAAAACCTCTCCAGTTTTCGTTGTGGCAACGGCGAATAACATTCAGTCCCTGCCCCCCGAAATGCTGCGTCGGGGTCGCTTCGATGAGGTGTTCTTTGTAGGACTGCCGAATCAAGAGGAGCGCAAGGCCATCTTTGCGGTTCACCTGGAACGGCTGCGTCCCCATAACCTCAAGAGCTATGATTTAGACCGACTGGCCTACGAAACGCCCGATTTTTCAGGTGCAGAGATTGAGCAAATGCTGGTGGAAGCGATGCACATTGGCTTCAGCCAGAATCGGGACTTTACCACCGATGATGTGCTGGAAGCCGCCAGCCAGATCATTCCCCTGGCGCGCACCGCCCAGGAGCAGATCCAGTTCTTGCAGGACTGGGCAGCAGCAGGAAAGGCGCGGATGGCCTCGCGGCAGGGTGGTTTGGGCGGTCGGGTGCAGCCTTCGATGTAGTTGAATACCCTGAATAGGTGGTCATTATGAGTCTGGTTGGGGTGGCAAAGGTATTTACGGGAGTACTGCTGGCGTTAGCCATTCTGTTCTTCACAGGGGTAGCCGGTGTTCGCTATTTCATGTGGCGTATGGCAGAACTTCCTCCCCGTCCTGTTTTCGCCAACGATAACCCGTCAAAGCCAAAACCGCTCCCCCCTGAAAACCCTGCCGCCCCCACTGCGTCTCCGGCAGCCGCACAGCCCCCTTCACCGATGGCCTCCCCCCAACCGACGCCTACTCCAGCCGCAGCCACCGCCCGCGTCAGCCAGCCTGTGGGGCTGATTGTGCGTGAAGGCCCCGGTCGTGACTCTGCCCAGGTGGGGGGGGTGGCCTTCGAGCAGACCGTCACTGTTCTGGAAACGAGTCCCGATGGCGATTGGCAGAAGATTCGCGTAACAGATAGCGGCCTGGAGGGTTGGGTGAAAGCAGGGAATACGCAGCCGATTGATCAGCCGCCTCAATAAATAAACTGATAGTTGCTGGTGTGGGGCGTTGCGCCCCACACCAGCAACTATCAGTTTATTTCAGGAAAGCGTCCAGCTCAGACCGGGTGGGTAACGATGGCTGTGCGCCTGCTCTGGTGACAGAGAGGGCAGCCACCGCAGCAGCCTGGGTCGTGGCGTCTGGGAACAACTGCCCCTCGGCCAACCCTGCGGCCAGTCCTCCGTTGAAGGCATCTCCCGCAGCAACCGTATCGACTGCCGTTACCGAGAAGATTGGGATATCAAAGGCACCATCGGCGGAGAGACAGAACGCTCCCTGTTTACCCAGTTTGACAATGACGGTTGTCACGCCTCGCCCTTGCAGCACCTTCGCAGCGGCGATCGCACTATCCCTATCCGTAACCGGAAACCCCACCAACTGAGCCGCTTCAACCTGATTCGGCGTGAGAATATCGATCAGCGGATACAGCTCTGACGGGAGATCGGTGCGGGCAGGAGCCGGATCCAGAATCACGGTCACCCCCACCTGCTTTGCAGCCCTGGCCGCAGCCACCACCGTGGGCAGAGGAATTTCAAGCTGGAGCAGCAGCACCCGCACCTGCGGCAACACTTCCTCCAGTCGCTTCACATCCGTCTCGTCCACCCGTCCATTGGCACCGGGAATCACAATAATGGTGTTTTCGCTGGCGTCGTCCACGCTAATCAGGGCGACACCGGAGTGGGTGGTGGAGTCCTGGAGGATGCGATCGCTCCCCACCCCATCCGCCTGCAAACCTGCCAGCAGTGTCTGCCCAAAAGTATCGTTTCCCACCCGTCCCACCATTTGCACAGGCACCCCCAGTCGCGCCACCGCCACCGCCTGATTAGCTCCCTTACCACCGGGGATTGTTTCGAAGGCATGACCCGTCAGCGTCTCACCCGGCAACGGGAGGCGAGGCGTACGGGCGACGAGATCCATGTTGATGCTGCCGAAGACGAGGACGGACATATCAGTCTAGAGGTTTATCTATAGCGGTTCCCACTCCTATGGGGTACAGAGGGGGTGTGGGGGCGGTGCCCCCACGCAGGGGTTTCACCCCTGCACCCCGCACCTCACCCGAGTGAGAACCGCTATAGTCC
>JBIKWV010000830.1:0-3167 GCA_044356135.1 Elainellaceae cyanobacterium | reverse complement strand
GACGAGGTGCTGCAACCGTACTGGTCAGTGAGTTTCCCTGGTTGGGTGGAATGTTGACCAGCGCGGGAGTCTGTGCTCCTGATGGCAATGAGCTACTGGCTTTTCAGACGGGAATCTGGGGCGCTTTTTTGCGGGAGTTAGAAGAACGCCAGCCCGGAGGACTGGATCATGCCTGGGTGAGTTTCTTTACTTATGAACCTGCAGCCGGTGCAGCAATTCTGGCCGATTGGGTGCGATCGCTCCCCAATTTGCGCTGGATCCCAGGACGGCACCCCCTGGAAGTGCTGCGTCGCGGCGATCGCATCACGGGTGTGCGATTTGCAGACTTCACCGTTGAGGCCACGATTACACTGGATGGCACCGAGTTGGGCGATCTACTGGCATTGGGAGAAGTGCCCTACCGCTGGGGTTGGGAGTGGCAGGCGGAGTATGGCGAACCCAGTGCCCCTGTTGCTCCGAGCGAGTTGACTCAGCGCTATCCAGTACAGTCTCCGACCTGGGTGGTGATGCTCCAGGATTTTGGGGAAGGGGCGATCGCGCCAGAAATTCCTGCGCCCCCGCTGGATCAGCCGGAACAGTTTGAGGGATGCTGGGAGGGCTATGGATCTGAGCATTTCCTGAATTATGGGCGGTTACCGGACAATCGCTTCATGCTCAACTGGCCGCAGAAAGGCAATGACTATGGTGTCAATCTGGAGCGCCTGGTGCAATCTGATGAGGATCGTCACGAATTTTGTCAGGAGGCGCGCTGGCACTCCCAGAGTTTTGCCCGCTTTTTGCAAACCCATCTGGGTCAGCGCTACGGTCTGGCCCAGGGAACTTTCCCAGAACTGACAGGGGCACTGGGTGGGGGAGCGTTTGCCCTGCATCCCTATTTCCGTGAAAGTCGTCGTCTGGTTGGCAGGCGGGTAGTGCGAGAACAGGACATTCTGCCCATCCCCGGTGGTCGGGTTGCACCGTTGCCGCTGGATGATGAGGGGCGAGTGGAGTCGATCGCCATTGGCAAATATCCCAATGACCATCACTACCCCGGAATGAGTCTACCGCTGCACCCCAAGTCAATCCGCTGGGGCGGGCGCTGGACGGGGACTCCCTTCTGCATTCCCTACAGGGCGCTGGTTCCGGCAGCAGTTGAGGGGCTACTGGTCTGTGAAAAGAACATTTCTGTGTCTCACATGGCCAACGGTGCCACTCGTCTGCAACCGCTGGTGCTGGGCATTGGGCAGGCAGCGGGTATGGCGGCGGCACTGTGCATTGAGCGGGGATGTCAGCCTCACGAACTGGCTCCTCTGGCAATCCAGCAGGCGCTATTGAGGGATCCAATCGCTCCAGCGGCAGTGGTTCCTCTATTCAATGAGGTTCCCTTGCATCTAAAATGGGAGCGTTTTCAGCAGTTCTACTTAGAAAACCCTGAGTATTACCCTGACGACGGCAATTCTCCGGCTGATGCAGTGATTGACAACCGTATCTTCACAGAAGCAGTGACAAAGTTTACTGGAATTTTACAGAAGCAAGATCAGCAGAATTACATACTAGAAATCGAAAAAGTTCCTGATAGAAACGATGGGACGATCGCCCTGGTAACTCTCGATCCAGGCGTGGAGCAGTTGCTAGCTCATACCCCTGATAAATCCTCGGTTGTTGTCTATGGATATCGCAATTTTTCTGGGAATTGGATACGAGCGTTGGCAGTAAAAGTCTTGACACTTTCTTCCTGATTCGTTCAGACATCTTCCGTATGTGGAAGTAGCGAAACCTAACACGGAAGATTTCCAATGCTAACTCATACCCTATTCCTTGCAGCATTTGTACTGGTTCCTGTTTTTGCTGTTGGGACGGCCTATCGTCCTGAACTGTTAGCGGGCATCGAGCATGGTTCCAACTCTGTTTTTTCCCCGATGTCCGACTCTTCTCAAGGGTCTATGTCTCAGGTGCTGTTCCATCGCGGTAGCGGTCGCTGTCCCCGCAGCAATCCCTGCTGATGCTGAAAAATCCTGTCTTTTCGTCCGACTCCCATGTTTTTTCTACCTTTGATGAAGCGATCGATCGCTGCATTTACGCCAGGTGTACTGGAGAAATTGCTTTCTTTGGTAAAGATTAGAGTTTGATGGATAGAATATTCTCAATTGAGGGTACTTTATAATACAGCTCTCTATTGATTAGAAGTTTGCCCCAACTAATCTAAGCCTCTTCTAGTTGTACGCGATCGCCCCAACGATGAGTAAAGACCTCGATCTGATCAAAAGTCTCAGTCCCAGCGCGATGGATCAGATCATGCTGTATCTGGCATTCAGCGCCATGCGTACAGGTGGTCATCGGCACGGTGCATTTTTAGACGCTGCTGCGACTGCTGCCAAGTGCGCCATTTATATGACCTACCTGGAGCAAGACCAGAACTTGCGGATGACTGGGCATCTGCATCACATTGAACCCAAGCGCGTTAAGGTCATTGTTGAAGAGGTTCGGCAGGCTTTAACCGAAGGTAAGCTGCTCAAGATGTTGGGTTCTCAGGAACCGCGCTATCTGATTCAGTTGCCCTATGTCTGGCTCGAACAATTTCCCTGGCAACCCGGACGCTCCCGCATTGCCAGCACCAGTCTGACGCTCGAAGAGAAGCGCCAAATTGAAGAAAAGCTTCCGCCTAATCTGCCCGATGCCCAACTGATCAACTCCTTCCAGTTGGTCGATATCATTGAGTTTCTACACGCCCGTTCTCAAGAGGATCTCCCGGAAGATCACCAGTTGCCAATGAGCGAGGCGCTCGCCGAACACATTCGTCGTCGCCTGATGTACTCTGGAACGGTCACCCGAATGGATTCCCCCTATGGGATGCCCTTCTATGCTCTGACGCGCTCGACCTACTCTCCTGCCGCTGAAGAAGAGCGCACCTACATCATGGTGGAAGATACTGCCCGCTACTTCCGCTTAATGAAAGACTGGGCCGATCGCCATCCCAAAGTAATGCGCGTTTTAGAAGAACTGGACATTCCAGCCGATCGCGTTGAGCAGGCGATGGAGGAACTGGACGAAGTGATTCGCGCCTGGGGAGACCGCTATCATAAGGTGGGGGGAAATCCCTTTGTTCTACAAATGGCATTTGGGCCAAAGGACGATTAGTCAAAACAAATGAGGCAGTTTCTGCGGAAGGCAGGTGTCAGGTTAGGCGT
>JBIKWV010000829.1:0-3169 GCA_044356135.1 Elainellaceae cyanobacterium | reverse complement strand
GGTTGCACAACCGTAACCATCCCACTGCCCATCGGCGAGCTATCAAAACCTATCAGAAGAGTTCGTTCAGTTACCCGAAGAAAGTCTAGTAGTCCACCAAAGAAACTTTGCCTGGTTAGTGTGGCGCGCGAAGCGCGCCACACTAACCAGGCAAAGTTTTTCAACCAGGCAAAGTTCGCTTGGCGAACTACTAGTGAAACTCGGTTGAATGGTCGTTCCTGTGACTACAACTTAGGAACCTGAATCTGGTCTGTTGGCTTCGTGTACACCCGATCGATCATCTGGACGGAATTGCCAACCCATTTCGCAATCTGAATGCTGGCAATGTCAGCCTCCTTACACAGGCTACAGAAAGTGTGCCGGGACTGGTAGGGGTTGCGGTATTCGATGTCTGGTAAGGATAAGAGAACTTCCTTCCATGCACGGTTTGAAAAGTTGTGCCAATCAATATATTTGCCCCTTGGACTGGGAAATACGAGTGCTTCTGGATCGCAAGGATCAGGTTTGATGGACTGGATCAACTCGTTCAACTGAGCATTGATAGGAAATTTTCGGAATCGTTGGGTCTTCAGTCCGTCCTTTAATACCAGTCCTTTGCCGCTGTAGATGAGTGCCTGGTCAAAGGTGATGACTGACTTGCCAACATGCTTCCAGCGCAGTGCTACCGCCTCAGAAGGTCTGCATCCTGTAAAGAAAAGGAATTGCATGAGCGGCGCATACCGCTTGTAATAGCGATTGGCTCCAAAAGCTGCCAGAATGCGATCGCGCTCCTCCCTGGTAAACGGAAAAACTTCGTCCTCTTCCGTACCTGCTTTCGGCACTTTCACTTCAGACGACATATCCTCAAACGGATTGGAGTCAAACAACCCAGATTTCCTTGCCCACCTGCAGCAGGAGGACAGGTGCATCATGACGCGCTTGGCGGAGTCAGCCGGAACATTGGCAGTGATCCAATCGAAAACCGCCTGTGCCTCGGTCGGCAGTTTGTGGGGGCACCGATCCAGGTGGTTGGCAACCCACCCATACATCCTGACAGTGGCAGGCGATTTTCCAGGTTCTCTGGCATCTCGGTAGCGCTGCCAGAGTTCAGGCAGGCTGGGAACGTTCAACGGGAGCGTGGTAACATCCTCAACCGTGGTTAGAGCTGATTGAACTTTGTATTTCTGATAAGTGGGGTCGAACTCCCCATACTCGATATCTCGCTGAATCTGAAATGCTTTCTCCTGGGCCAACTTGCGATTCAGGGGGCTATCTAGAAGCCCCGGAGAGACGTAATGACGCTGACCACCATAGCTAAAGACAAGCTGCAAACTGTTGCGGGCAACTTTGATCTGGACTGTACCCGCCTTCGACTTTTTCCGGTTGCGAGAGGGTTTGGAGTACATGGCTAGAAGTACAAACGTTTTGTACCTCAATCATACTTCCTCGTACCCCATCTTGTACCCCAATCTGTACCCCAATCTGTGCCTCAAACTGCCCTAAAGAAGTCTAAAAGTAACCAACGAGATTTGCCAGAGAGTCAAATCTCGTCGTCTGAAACCCCTTCCAGATGGGCAATTTACTTGATTTTTCCTAGAAGCTGGTGACAAGATTCGAACTTGCGACCGGCTGATTACAAATCAGCTGCTCTACCGACTGAGCTACACCAGCGCTTGTAGGTAATCATAGCATTCCCACAAACCATGTTTTTGTTGCAGGGGTGTGTTGGGAGGGGCATATTGTCCGATACTCAAGGTAGGTAGATTTTGGGGCGGTGCTGCCAGAATCTTTGACTTACGAGGATTGTTCTATGCTCAGAAAAACCAAGCCTCCGGAACAGCGCGTGATGTTGCCTGATGTCAGTTGGCAGCAGTTTCAGAGCCTGCTGGAGGAGCTTGGGCCAGAGCGCACCGCTCGTCTCACCTACTTCCGGGGCAAATTGGAGATGATGACTCCCACCCCGGATCACGAGCGTTGCCGTAAGCTGATTGATTCACTGGTGCAAGTGCTGGCGGGTGGATTGCGGCTGCGATTAGAAACGATCGCCCCCGTAATGTTGACCAATCCCGGTTTTCAGTGTGCAGTGGAGCCAGACGCCTGCTATTATCTGGAAACACCATTGCCAGCGGGCGTTACACCGGATTCTAAACGACAGGCAGAAATTGTTCTTCCAGAAGACGCGCCGCCAGACCTGCTGGTGGAAGTTGCCATTACCAAAAGCCAACTGAACAAGCTGGCGGTTTATGCAACCATGGGCGTTCCAGAGATCTGGCGGTATGTCACTACGATTGGGGATGAGGTGCTGAAGGGTGAGCTATCCATCTACCAGTTGCAGGGCGATCGCTACGTTGAGTGCAAATCCAGCCAGCAGTTCCCTTTTCTACCACCGCGTCGAGTTGTGGAGTTTCTGGAGCAGAGCGACACACTGGGTTTACAGAAGGCTCTGGTGGTTCTGCGGGAGTGGATGTACGAGCGAGCCTAATCGTTGGTTGTGCGATCGCCCCGTTTGCGGAGGGAAGCAATCATTTGCCGCTTGACTGCACCTGCCCAGTGATCAAAGTCGAAATTTTCTGGAGCAACAACTTGAGAAGACTGAGGTAGTTCTTTCTGTTTTTCGTCAATCTGGGCAGTGTTCATCGTTATCTCCCGGCGGATATTAAATCTTCTTAACTGAGTCATTAACCTCAGTTATCATCATCTCCTATCCAACGAGAAAAAGCATCACTCCTTTGGAAGATGCAAGGTGAGAACTGCATGGGGATCATGCAAAACTTACATAGAATGCAGGAATTCCAACATCCGGAGTAATTTGGATGGGTTCACCCCTATACAAAAAATATACCCTTGATATTGCATTTCTCGTGCGGGTGAGCAGGTGCAGGGGAGAAACCCTGCTTGAGGTAACATTTCGCGGCATTTTTAGGGAGGTCGCTGCTGGGGGGGAAGGAGTCGGAGCGGTGGGCGTTGTCAATGCGTCCCCCATGCCGCGATCGCCAACTCCCGCTGAGGCCGCTGATAACGCCCATACTGGCGCTGGTGCTGTTTTCGCCCGATCGCCCCACCACCATGCCCAGATTCCCAAAAAGCTATTCCGCTCTTCGACTTCGCTCAGGGCGGAACAGCTTTTTGGGTTTCAAGCTTAATCCAGCCTATCTACTTACTGGAGTTTTGACTATTTTTTCTACAATGC
>JBIKWV010000828.1:0-3172 GCA_044356135.1 Elainellaceae cyanobacterium | reverse complement strand
GCTCTCTCATAAAAATCTGTACTTCACTCGAGTGAGAAACGCAATATCGTGAGTCTCTCTGCTGCAGGATAGGGTTCTTCTGACGCCTTCAGTTTGCTTGGGATCATGGATAGGAGGCATTTGGGATCGAAACTCATATTGATCCTGAAGGTGTCATTTATCGCCATGAGATATCAGTTGATCTTTGTCCTTTCCTAATTGTGGGTGTCGCTTATGCTGGCGAAGCGGTTTTCTCAGGTTTGTGCGAACTCCTTGTCTACCCTCAAGCTGCTGGTCGCTGTCCTTGTGGTTGTCGGAATCTTTTTCCGCTTTGCAAATCTTGGGTTTAAGGCTTACTGGATGGATGAGGTCTTTACCTCCATCTATCTTTCTGGTCATACCTTCTTGGATGCATTCCGTCAGATCCAGCTTGGTGAAGTCTTGAGCCTGAAAGAGCTTCTGACCTTTCAGTTCCCCTCTTCCTCGAAAACGGTGGCAGATACGGTTGCTGCGATGGTCAAAGAAAATTCGATGCATCCCCCTGCTTATTATGCCCTTGCACACTACTGGAACGTCTGGTTCGGGGACTCCATCGCTGTCACTCGTAGCTTCTCAGCGATCGCCAGTTTGCTTGCATTTCCCTGTATCTACTGGCTCTGTCGTGAACTGTTTGACAACCCCACAGTTGCTTGGATGGCGATCGCTATCACTGCAATCTCCCCTCTACATCTGGTTTATGCCCAGGAAGCCCGTCAATACATGCACTGGATGGTCGTAACGATCGTTGTCAGTGCGCTATTGTTGAGGGCCATTCGTTTGTCTGATAAACCGGGCAGTTGGTTCCGCTGGCTGCTCTACGGCCTGAGTTTATCTTTGTCGCTGTACACCCACTTGTTCAGCGTTCTGCTCATGGCCAGCCACTTTATCTACCTCTTTATCCTGTACCGCCCCCAGTGGCTTCGCCTTCGTGGAGATACTGCTAATCCTTTAGCTCGTGGTCAAGAGCAACTGTTTTATGCTTACCTGGCAGCGTCTGTTGTTGGAGTTGTGCTATTCCTTCCATGGATTTGGGTCATTCTTACATCTCCGCCGGATCCTACGTTGAACGCCTGGATGAATGAGAAAACTTCGACTGTTGAAGTTCTCTCTCGATGGGCTGGTATTATCAGTCGCTCATTTGTAGATTTTGGTGTTAGTCCTGTTTCCCCTGCTTTTATCAGGCTGGCAGCACTACCTGTGATTTTCTTGACACTGCTGCTGATTGGCTATTCCCTGATTTTCCTCTGCCGCAACACAACCCCCAGGGTCTGGCTATTTGTTATCCTGCCAGTTGCTGTCACAGCGTGCGCTTACTTCCTGCCAGATCTGCTGTTTACGAAGCGATCGGGAACAACTCGCTACATTCTGCCTGCTCTGGTTGGCATTCAGCTTTCTGTCTCCTACCTGCTGGTGACGAAGTTGCAGTTCCAGTTCAGTGGGTTTCGACAGAATTTCTGGCGTGCTGTGACTGCAATCCTTCTGACCCTTGGTCTGGTATCTTACCTGGCCTATTTCCCGTCACATGTTTGGTGGAATAAAGGCCCTGCTGAGAATCGTTACAATGTTGAGATTGCCAATTTGATTAATGCTTCTGATCGCCCCCTACTCATCAGCGACGGAAACATGATTCACATTTTTACTTTGAGCCATTTACTTGACCCCAAAACGGATTTTCTACTCTTTAAGAGCCCAACCGATCCAACAAACTCCAATCCCCCTCTTACCCTACCATCCGAGCCAAATCGCTCCCTGTTTGTGCTGGATGCCTCTGAGGAACTACAAATGAAATTGAGAACGCAATACAGTCTTGAAACTCAACAGGCATACCCAGGATTTTCTCAACTTGTGAAAAAATAAGCAATCCTATTTGATTTGTGAGAGGGGTTCAGGGGTTATTCCCCCTTGAGGAGGCAGGGAGTGTGCCCCTTCAAGGGGGCTTCGACGTGAGCGCTCAGTCGAACGGCACCGCCCCCACAACCCCTATCCCTCACCAGCGTGAAAACCACTGTAAGCTGATGGCGCTTCTCAGTTTTGTGAAGCATAACTTTATTTATGAGCGCAACACGAAGCGCTGCTCTCGCGTAGAAACCATGCTTTATCCCGGCCCAAAGCACTACACTTTCATTGAAGTTTTATTCTCTTTAAAGAGTTCTTCATGAAGCATTTATCCCCTGAGGTAGTGGCTCTGATTGAATAATTAATAGGGTTGCTGCATGAAAGATTTTGTCCTTAATCGTCGTCTGTGCTCCTACCAAAATCTACATCGGCCTTCCAGTAACCCCTTGATTCTACGCGGATTCTCCCTATTCGCCAATAATTCAGTAGGGGTGTAGCGACTCGTAGAAATACTTAAAATAGGTAAGTGGGCGTGGAAAAAGTCGAAGACCCAAAAGCTGTGCCGCCCGCGCAGCAGGCGGCACAGCTTTTGGGTCATCAAACTTAATCGCACCTACCTATTTGATGGGTGGCATTGGATGTTGGCCGTCGCTTTGTTGAGATTAGGAAGTATGAAGTCAGCTCGGTTACCTGGGGCATGGAGAGGCACTCTTTCTGCTCCTGCACTATTAATCACTGTCCTGATTATTAATGGCGTCTTTTTTCGCTTTGCTCATTTAGGATATAAAGCATACTGGATGGATGAGGTTTTCACCTCTATCTATCTCTCAGGCCATACCTTCGTGAATGCGTTTCGAGAGATCCAACGTGGTGAGATTGTGAGCCTGGATTTCCTCCTTAGTTTTCAATTCCCAACGCCAGGTAAAACAGTATTCGATATGGTCGCCAGCCTGGGTAAGGAAAGTGCGATGCATCCGCCTCTTTACTATGCACTCGCACATTTCTGGAATGTCTGGTTCGGGAACTCAGTTACTGTCACTCGCAGCTTTTCTGCGATCGCCAGTCTATTTGCATTTCCCTGTATTTACTGGCTTTGTCGCGAACTCTTTGGCAATCCCACAGTTGGGTGGATGGCAATCGCTATCACCGCAGTCTCCCCTCTGCATCTGGTTTATGCCCAGGAAGCCCGTCCATATATGCACTGGATCGTTATAACGACCGTTGTCAATGCGCTCCTATTGAGAGCCATTCGTTTGTCGGGCAAACCGGGCAGTCAAGTGCGCTGGCTGATGTACAGTCTCGGTCTATCTTTGGCGCT